>NZ_JADBUN010000130.1:0-25015 GCF_020245625.1 Microcystis sp. M049S2
CTTCTAGGTTCTGTGTGATAAGTTTAACTTACAGAGGATCGATCAATCTTTGTGTCCTTTGTGTCTTTGTGGTTCCTTCCACGCGCTCGCCAGAAAGAATGTATCTTAGAATACATTTTGCCCACCAAACCTAAGAGAGCCAGATAACTAACTAACTAATTAACTTAAAACTTACATCTGATAACTGATAACTGATAACTGATAACTGATTTTAGCTGGCTAATTTGAGATCGAAATTACTTTGTTTATTGCCTAATTGTCTGAGCCAACGATAATTATAAGTTAAAGCACCTCGCAGGGTGGGATAAACGGCATAATTAACGCCAAATTCTTGGCAAACTTCCGCTAAAATTGGGGCAATTTTAGGGTAGTGAATATGACAAATCTGCGGAAAAAGATGGTGAACGACTTGATAATTTAATCCCCCTAAATACCAATTTAAAAAAGCATTTTTAGGAGCAAAATCCACGGTAGTTCGCACTTGAAAAATTGCCCATTCGTCTTCGATTTGGTTGGTTTCCGAAGGTTGAATAAATTCGGCGGGTTCCAAAACGTGAGCTAACATAAATACATGACAGGCAAGCACTCCATAGGTCATAAAAGCAATTAGAAAACCGATCGCTATTTCTAGGGGACTATAACCAACTAGAAGAGGAATGCCAATAAACCAGAAGAGATAAACAACTTTTCCGCTCAATAAAACGAATAGATCTATCGGTTTAGGATTGGGAATTTTAATCTCGCCAAAACGATGACCAAAGAGAATAGAGCGCACATCGGAGAATGACCAATAGATAGGAATTATAGCGTAGAGAATCGGGATAAATAAATGTTGATAACGATGATACCATTTATGCTCGGCATGGGGAGTCATTCGCACCACACCATCGCCGTGAATTTCCACATCGTACCCTAAAACATTGGTGTAGGTATGATGGAGATAATTATGACGAAAACGCCAGAGATAACTGGAAGTACCGATGATATAATCGTAGCTCATGCCCATGAGAGAATTAACCCATTTTTTACTAGAATAGCCGCCATGGTTGGCATCATGACCAATGCTAAAACCAATCCCTGCTAATCCTCCCCCTAAAACCATGCAACCGATAATTTTTAGCCACCAGATATCTGGACCAAAAAGCACAAATAGCCAAGCGGCAATTACCCAGGTTAAAATCGCGATCGTCTTCAGATACATGGCCAAATTATCTCTGGTGGGGATGCCGTTTTCGGTAAAATAAGCATCAACCCGTTTATTCAATTCCTTTCTAAAACCCTGATTTTCGGTAAAGGTTACTCGCATTCCTATTTTTGTCCTAGAAGTTGGTATAACGGCAATTTGTAGCAGCTCAGAGTTAATTTATGAGTCTTTTGCTGGTTTGCTAAGGCTGTCTCACTATAACTGATAGTTTCTCATCAGTCTCTCATCTATTGTCAGAGAAAGAGGTGCGCTTGGCAAGGGAATCGCTCAATTTCTTTGCTAGTCTTGCATAAAATCCTCGGTTTTTACCTAATCAGATAGCAGATACCTGTAGCCGGTGATAGAGATGAGCGTTAGGTACTTTTATACTACTATTAAAGCGATTGAAGGCGATCGAGTTTTCTGGTACGAAGTGCCACAATTAAGAAGATCAATCGATGCGATCGCTGGAAGCGCGGCCAATGACGAAGCGGTGTATCTTGATCTGTGGCAATGGTTACAGAATGATCCTAATAACCAATTAGTCAAGTCTCATTGGATGGTTTTTTTACAATATCGCTCCTGTATAGTAACGCAAAGGGTCTATCAAAATGTTGGCCATCGGATCGATGCCGATTATGACACCCTATTCTACTATTTGCTGAATTTGCTTGCCACGGCAATTATTAATAATCCTAATAGTATGATCACCAATGCAGCGGTAGGTGATCCTAGAGACAACCTGAGACAAGCTACTCAAACTTTAAAAGATAGCCTAAATGAATGGCTAAACTCTAGTTATCTGAGTTCGATACAAAATCATATTTTGTTCCATATAGGTACTGAGTCAGAAGTAAGATTTTTATCCAAACTACCCACTTTGATTTACAACAAATTCCCTGGGAGTGTTGGAATTTTTTACACGAATGGTGTCCCGATGTGGAAATTGCTCTTACTATCCAGAGAAATCCCCCGATAATTAACCTGACTTCTCCGATTAAGGTTTTAGTAATTTTGGGCAATATTGACATAAAAAACGAGCATAATTCCCTGTGTTTATCCAGTTTGCAAACGGTCTTACGAAACCCAGATAAGGTTTCTATGCAAATATTGAGTACCAGTTCAGAAGTTCCTATTTCAACGAAAAATATTCACAATGAGTTGATCAAAAATCAATGGTATATTGTAGTTTATTTAGGTCATAGTCAAACCAGTAGCGACGGTCACGATGGAGTTTTTATCATTGATAATAATACGGCTTTATCTCCCGAACATAACTTAAGAAATTCCCTAGAAGTAGCTGTTCAAAAAGGCTTAAAACTTGTTATCTGTAATTCCTGCGATGGGTTAGGTATTGGTCGTCAGTTGGCTAATATCGGAGTACCGCATATTATTGTTATGAAAGAACCGATCGCCGTGCGGGTTGCTTTGAGATTTCTAGAAGTTTTTCTTCCCAATTTTTTTGGACATAAATCCCTACAGGAATCCTTAACAATTGCTCGGCAAGAATTAAAATTACACGAATTTGAGGTGGATGCTGCTAGTTCTTCTTTACTGCCTCGTTTGATAGAAAATCCCGAAGAACCACCGTTGATTTTACCTAAAAATAAAAGGTTATTACGTCTATCTAGTCGCTGGAAACAAGCTCTGTTATTTATTTTAAGTCTTCTGGTAACTTTATCAGTTTTATATTGGGGAGATGATGCTAGTAAATACCCAGAAATTAGCTTAGGTGAAGAAATATTATTAAAGACAAACCGACAAGATAACAGTCTTGAACAGGGAAGAAAAGCTTTTAAAAACCAAGAATATAAACAAGCAATTCAGCTTTTTAAACAATCCCTCGATCGCTTGCCCAATAATCCAGAAATTCGCATCTATTATAATAACGCTCGTGCGGCCTATCAAGATAGAAATCCCTTAAAAATTGCCACCAGTGTTCCTATTGGTAATAATCCAGAAATTGCTCAAGAAATTTTACGAGGTATTGCTTTATTTCAACAGGAGTTAAACGATGAACAGGCCAAAAACCCCGATTTTCACTTTCTACAGGTAGTGGTCGCTAATGATAATAATAGTGCCGCAGATGCCAAAGATCGAGCCGAAAAATTTGTTAAAGATCCGTCAATCATAGCAGTGGTTGGTCATAATGCTTCTGCTGCTAGTGAAGCGGCCAAAGATATTTATGTACAAGGGAAAATTGTAGCCCTATCTCCCACCAGCTTTTACCTGAAAATATCTGGTAATGGCTATATATATAAAATGGTTCCCGATCTGGAAACTTTTGCCACAAGCTTAAGTGAATATATCCGCGAACAAACTGACAAGCTAATTATCCAAAACCCCACTAATTTAATTTGTTACGATAGTCGCTCTGGGGATAATTATAACTTTGCTCAAAAATATAGAAACATTCTTCTCGGTCAGCAGTTTCAAACATTCGTTAAAGATGAAGATTTTGACTGCAATATCGAACCAAAAATTAATTTAGATAAACAAGAAATTTATCAAAAAATCGCTCAATATCAAGTAAATATTCTCATGGTTGCTCCCTATGTTAATGATCTTAAAAGAGCCGTCAGTATCTTTAAGCAACGTCCCGCACAACAGTTAAACTTAGTAACTTTAGGTTCCCCCACTTTTCAAAGTTATCTCACCCTTGCAGAAGGTGAACAGGGGGTAGAAAATTTAGTTATCGCCGTGCCTTGGTATGATCTCACACGAGATAATTATATCCACAGTTTTTGGCAAAATAAGATCAATGTTTGGCGCACTCCCATGGCCTACGATGCGACTAAAGTTATCCTCAACGCTTTGCGACAGTTATCCCAACAAGGACAAAAATTCGATCGAGAATCATTATATAAAGCTTTAAGAAACGATTTTTCTATTGAAGGAATGACTGGCACTGTTAGATTCGATGAGAATGGTGTCCGCAACATGAACAATAATCCTGATGAGCGCCGCTACTTGATTCTACAGGTCAAAAATGGTCAATTTGTCCCCCTCGCTCCCATTAAATCTGCCGGTCTAGTCTAAACCTTCCTATCCTTGTCAAGACTTTTTACAAAACTTAACCTTACCCACTGCATTAAAGTTGGCCATCACTCCTAATTAACAGGTAACACCTCTAGGAGACAAACGGCATGAAATTGTTAAAAAAATTAACCCCAAAAGCCTTGATTTTTTGGCTGATCGGTGATAGGGCAGGAAATTCTCTCCTGGCGATCTGGAATTGGTTGTGGGGTATTCCCATCGAATCCGGCGGCAAAATTGCCGTAGAATCGGCCAGAGAATCCCTAGAATCGATGCAAAAATCCCTAGCGGAATTAACAGAATCGGTGGCGCAAGTAGTAGCGGCCCAGCAATCGGCCCAAGCACAATACGAGGCAAAAAAACAGGAACACACAAACTACTTGCAACAGGCTGTCACCGCTCAAAAAAAAGGTCTTCAAGAAGCGGCAAGACTAGCTATGGTTAAGGTTCTCTCCCTAGAAAAAATTCTATCCGCCATGAAAGATCGGGTCGATAATGCCGAAAAAGTGGTCATTGCTGCTAAAGAAAAACTTCGTAAAGAGCAGGAAAAAATCGAGCATTATAAGTTAGAAATGAGCAACTTAAAAGCGATTAGTTCCATGAATGAGGCTTTAGGCAAAATAAACGAATTTGATAGTAGTCTCAACCTCAATACCTCCCGCGATCGCTTTGAGGATGCCAATGGAGCGATTAAAGACCGTTATCGAAAAGAAAACGCCTATATTGAATTAAGCGAGAACTATAGCGAGAAATTAGCTCAAGAAATCGATTTCTTAAGCCTTGATGACGAAATTAACCGCCGTTTAGCTGAATTCAATCAGCAAAGTTAAGGAGTAAAGCGATGACAAAGACCAGCAAAAAAGCGAGCTTACCGCCAATTTTCTATATTTTACTGGGGTTGATCGGTTGGTTTCTTTTTCCCCAAATATTGGCAATATTTGCCCCAAAAGCCGATAATAATCCCCGCATCAGTTACGGCAATCATCTCCTGATCAAAACTAATTCTAACACCATCAAAGAATCAGCGATCGCTGCTATCGCCCAGGGTTACTACGAAGAAGCAAGGGGACTTCTGCAAAAATCCCTCGCTCAACGTCCCAACGATCCCGAAAGCGTAATTTATCTCAGCAACCTGCAAACTGGCTCAAATCCCTTTAAAATCGCCGTTGTTGTGCCAGCTACAACTAATCCCAACGTCGCTCAGGAAATATTGCGAGGAGTCGCCAGCGCACAAACCCAGATCAATCAACAGGGAGGGATCAACGGCAGAAAACTGATGGTTATCGTGGTTAATGACGATAATCAGCCGCAGATATCGAAAGAGGTAGCCGGTGAATTAGTCAAAAATCCCGATATTATCGCTGTTGTCGGTCATAATGCCTCCGATGCCAGTTTAGCCGCCGCTCCCATCTACGAAAAAGGCGGTTTGGTGATGATTTCTCCCACCTCCCTGGCTAATAATCTCTCCGGTGCGGGAAATTATATCTTTCGTCTCGTGGCTTCTAACGGCAAAATTACGGAAACCTTAGCAAATTACATAGTAAATACTGCTAAAGTCCAGAAAATTGCTTTTTGCTACGATT
Organism: Microcystis sp. M049S2; assembly: GCF_020245625.1. Classification (NCBI taxonomy): domain Bacteria; kingdom Bacillati; phylum Cyanobacteriota; class Cyanophyceae; order Chroococcales; family Microcystaceae; genus Microcystis; species Microcystis sp. M049S2. The sequence continues at coordinate 5,803 of NZ_JADBUN010000130.1, forward strand.
CTCAAGCTCCCGATAATATTTCCTTTAAAGATGAGTTGATGGCTAATGTGGCGAAAAAAGGCGGTCAAATTGTGCCGATTGTCTGCGATCTGAGTGTACCCAATTTTAAGGCCGATCAAGCTCTTAATCAGGCGATTTCTGGGGGTGCTAACGGCCTATTTGTCGTCGCTCATGTTAATCGTCTCGATCCCGTTTTTGAGGTTATTCGCTCCAATCGTCAGCGTTTGCCTCTGTTTAGTAGTCCCACCCTCTACAATATTCGCACCCTCGAAGATGGCGGCAAAAACGCCCAAGGTTTAACCCTTGCCGCACCCTGGCACCCCTCGGTTAACCAGACTTTTGCCAATCTTATGCAGGAACAGTGGCGCGGTCCAGTTAGTTGGCGCACAGCCACCAGTTTTGACGCTACACGGGTGATTATTGCCGGTTTAAGGGAAAATACCCATCGTCAAGGCCTACAATCCCTGCTGCGCTCTGGCAATTTTCATCAAACAGGGGCCACCGGAAAAATTAGCTTTGACCCTAATACTGGCGATCGCATCGGTCAACCGGTCTTAATTCAAGTGCGATCAACTCCCTCCGGTGAGCAGTTTGTCCCTTTACCTTGAAAAGTCCCCAGTCCACCAAAGTCGGGAGAGTTGCCAACTCTCCCCCCCAAAAAATGAGCAAAAATTACAATTATTTCAATGTTCAACCTTGAGCGAAAAATGAATGGCTAATATGTTAAAATGTGCTTAGATATTTGTAAAAATTTTCCCTTGTATGGATATCGTTATTATCGAGGATGAAATTGAAATCGCCCATTTGATCCAGCAAACTTTAAAGCGGGAGTCCTTTACTTGTCATCTGGCTTATAATGGTAGGGTAGGACTAGAACTTTTTTATCAAAAGCAACCAGAATTAGTTATTTTAGATTTAATGTTACCCGAATTAGACGGACTAGAATTGTGTGCTAGAATTCGCCAAAAACCCGGGACAAAAGACCCCTATATTTTAATGTTAACCGCTAGAGGAGAAGAAATTGATCGCATTATCGGTCTATCTACGGGAGCCGACGATTACATGGTCAAACCCTTTAGTCCCCGGGAATTAACCGCTCGCGTGAGAGCCTTATTAAGACGTAGTTTAAGACACGATAGCCAACCCCAACAACTCCATCGCAGCCGTCATTTTATTATCGACTTAGATCAACATTCTGCTGTTCGTAAATTGGAAGGAATGCCAGAGGAAACCCTCGATTTAACCACCTTAGAATTTAATTTATTAGCTACCTTTGTCAGTTATCCCAATCGCGTCTGGAGTCGCACCCAATTAATCGATAATCTCTGGGGGAATGATTTTTTTGGCGATGAAAGGGTAGTAGATACCCATATCCGACGCTTACGCAAAAAAGTAGAACCCGATCCTGCTAATCCTATCTTTATCAAAACTGTAGTCGGTGTCGGTTATAAATTTGAGGATGACATTATTTAGGGTCTGCTGAAAAAGTTTGTTGGTGGGGTTAGTAGTCAGGAGTCGGGAGTCAGTATTCAGGAGGCAGTATTCAGGAGATCAGTAGCTGGTTATAATTAAATTAAAAATAGATTTTAGGTTCGATCCCCCCTTAGTCCTAGGGTGAATTCATAGTAGGGTTGATTCATGAATCAACCCTACCCTTAGTCCTCCCTTGATAAGGGTGGTGTCTGATAATTTTTAACGCCTACCTACTTAGGAGATGGCTTTTATTTATTCTCCCCCCACACCCCACACCCCACACCCCACACCCCACACCCCACACCCCACACCCCAACCCCAATAAAAAATTCCCCCTAAAGGCATTTAAGCAGTCTTTAACCCTTATGTGCTACAATTTTTGAAGATTTTGCCATTCATTTAGGTTCAATCAGGAATCACAGCCTTTTCAGGGAAATTTTATGACAAGTAACTACGGCGCGGAACAGATACAAGTTCTCGAAGGGTTAGAACCAGTCAGGAAGCGGCCGGGGATGTATATCGGTACGACCGGGCCGCGGGGACTACATCATTTAGTCTATGAAGTGGTGGACAACTCGATCGATGAAGCCCTAGCGGGTTACTGTACTCATATCGAAGTGGATATCAAGGCCGATGGTTCCGTCAGCGTCACTGACGATGGCCGGGGTATTCCCACCGATGTTCACCCCACCACGGGTAAATCTGCCCTCGAAACCGTTCTCACTATACTTCATGCCGGCGGTAAATTTGGCAGTGGTGGTTATAAAGTGTCGGGAGGGTTACACGGGGTCGGGATTTCCGTCGTTAATGCCCTTTCTGCATGGGTCGATGTCACCGTCTGGCGCGATCATAAAGTACATACCCAACGCTACGAAAGAGGTATCCCCGTCACAGAATTGGTCAGCAGTCCCAGTCAAGAGGAAAAAACGGGAACTAGGGTTAATTTCCTGCCAGATACCGAAATTTTTAGCCAAGGCATCGAATTTGATTACAGTACCCTCTCCGGACGTTTACGAGAACTAGCCTACTTAAATGCGGGTGTTAAAATCACCTTTAGCGATTACCGTCCCGAAGAACCCCACATCGAAACCTATTGTTATGAGGGGGGTATTAAAGAATACGTCGCCTATATGTGTCGGGAAAAAGAAACCCTGCACAAAGATATTATCTATGTATCGGGGGAAAAGAACGGAATTAATATCGAAGTGGCGTTTCAGTGGTGTATAGATGCCTATAGCGACAATATTCTCGGTTTTGCTAATAATATCCGCACCATTGACGGGGGAACTCATCTAGAGGGATTAAAGGCAGTCCTGACCCGTACTTTAAATAATGTTGCTCGTAAACGCAATAAAATTAAAGAAAACGAGCCTAATCTAGCGGGGGAAAACGTCCGCGAGGGTTTAACCGCCGTTATTTCCGTAAAAGTCCCCGAACCGGAATTCGAGGGCCAAACCAAGACCAAATTGGGTAACACCGAAGTCCGGGGTATTGTTGATTCCCTGGTGGGGGAAACTCTCAACGAATACCTAGAACAAAATCCCCAAGTGGCCGACACGATTATCGAAAAAGCAGTACAAGCGTACAAGGCGGCGGAAGCGGCCCGTCGGGCCCGGGACTTAGTACGACGGAAATCGGTCTTGGAATCCTCACCTTTACCTGGTAAATTGGCTGATTGTAGCGAAAGAGACCCAGAAAAGTCAGAAATTTACATCGTCGAAGGGGACAGCGCCGGCGGTTGTTTTCATGGTGATACAGAAATCGCCCTTGTCGATGGACGCAACCTCAGTTTTAAACAGCTAGTGACCGAACAAGCCCAAGGAAAGGAACATTTTTGTTATACCATTCGTGACAATGGCACGATCGGGGTTGAACGAATTATTAATGCCCGCATCACCAAAAAAGACGCAGAAGTAATTAAAATTACTCTCGATCATGGTGAAGCGATTATTTGTACTCCTGACCATCTTTTCCTGTTAAGAGATGGTAGCTATAAACCTGCTGCGGCTTTAACTCCAGAAGATGCTTTAATGCCTTTGTATCGGAAATTGTCCGATCTTCGTGACCCCGGAATCACCATTAACGGTTATGAAATGGTCTGGAATCCCGCTTCCGATTCTTGGTTGTTCACTCATGCGATCGCTGATTGGTATAATCGTTGGCAGGGAATTTATCAACTCGAAGATGGAGAACATTGTCATCACATAGACTTCAATAAACTGAACAATAATCCCTCCAATCTTCAAAGATTATCCATTCAGGATCATTTGGAATTACATCGTTATCACATTCAGAAAACTTTACATCGTCCTGAAGTGATCGAAAAATGTCGTCAACTTCGTCAGACTGATGAATTTCGCTTGATGATGAGTCAACGAATGTTAGAACCAGAAACAAGGCAAATTTTATCAGAACAAGCCAAAGCACAATGGGAAGTAGCAGCATATAAAGCCTACATGACCGAAAAATGGCGCACTTTCTACGATACAAATGAGGAATACCGCCGACACAATGCCGAACAACTTTATCAAGCACAACAGCAATATTGGAGTAACCAGACAAATCGCCAAGCACAAGCGGATAAAGTTCGTCAATACTTTATCGACCATCCTGAACAGCGTCAAGTTTATTCTGAAACTGCCAAACAACAATGGCAAAATCAGGATTTACTATCATGGCGACGGGAGAAAACTAAAGAACAATGGACAGGGGAATTTCGTTCAAAACGTCGTGATGCTTTGAATAAAACTTACTATCAAAAAACCCTAGCGACCTTAAAACAAATTGAGATCGAACGAGGTTATATTGATTTGGAAGCTTATCAAAAATATCGGCTTCAGACGCGGGATAAATCAATATTGCGATTTGATTCTTTCTGCGATCGCTACTTTGATGGTGATAAAAATAAAGCCTTAGAAGCGGTGGCTAATTACAATCATCGAGTTGTGGCGATCGAGCGATTAGAAACAAGATTCGATGTCTATGATATCGAGGTTCCTCATACCCATAACTTTGCCCTTGCTTCCGGCGTTTTCGTCCATAACAGTGCCAAACAGGGGCGCGATCGTCGTTTTCAAGCGATTCTACCTCTGCGGGGAAAAATCCTCAATATCGAAAAAACCGATGATGCCAAAATCTACAAAAATACGGAAATTCAATCCTTAATTACAGCCCTCGGTTTAGGAATTAAAGGAGAAGATTTCGACCCCTCACAATTGCGCTATCATCGCATTGTTTTAATGACTGATGCTGATGTGGATGGCGCACACATCCGAACTTTGTTGTTAACTTTCTTCTATCGTTATCAGAAGAATTTAATTGATCAAGGTTATGTATATATCGCCTGTCCTCCTCTCTATAAATTGGAACGCGGTAAAAATCATTCCTACTGCTATAGCGATCGAGAATTACAGCAAAAGATAGCGGAATTTCCCTCCAATGCTAACTACACAATCCAACGTTTTAAAGGGTTAGGAGAAATGATGCCCCAACAACTTTGGGATACTACCATGAATCCCGAAACTCGCACTTTAAAACGGGTGGAAATCGAAGACGCAGCCAAAGCAGAGGAATTATTTACCATTCTTATGGGCGATCGAGTTGCCCCCCGGCGAGAATTTATCGAAACCCACGGACCGCGTTTAAATCTCACCGATTTGGACATTTAAACGGTAACTTTGGGCTGTGTTAGTCTAGGCTAATACAGCCCCCGATAAAATCCCTAAATCCAGTTACTAATCGGAGGGTTAGGGATTCAAGGAACCCGGGGCGCATTCCAGAACTTCATCGAAAAAATCAGCTGGCAGCGGGGGATTATCGGGGTCTTCTAGGGCGTTTTTGGCAATTTCCGCCTCACTCATCCCTTTAACTTTCTCCCAGTTCGTTTTGCCTTTCAACTTCGCCCACTGTTCGCGGGTGACTCTGGTAATATGTTCTTCGTTCACGGTTGTTAGCCCTCCTAGCACTAATTATTCGACGAACCGAGCCACGCCATGTATAAACCACCACCAAAACGATATTATCGATTGTACCCACTAGAATCACTCGAATTTCGCCGTAATTCTGACGGGTATCCACGCGCTCAATTATTGGACCCCTAAAAATCGCTTCCAGGTCGGCGAAATCTATGCCGTGTTTTTCTATATTAGCCTGACGCTTAGGGAGCATCTCATTTATGCAAGTGAGTAATTATACTTATCCTTGGAACTTTTTTCTAGCAAGGCTTTCAAAATAGCTTGACATAAAAACCTGATTTAGGGGCTACAAAGGTGAGATGCTCCCGACGCTTATTTTCATCCCACTCGAAAAGTTGCGGGGTCGTCATTGATGTCGCCGTTGAGGATAACTACCTGAGATCGATCGAAATGGGATTTAATAAAAATAAGGCCGCATGACTAGCCATTTCTTCTGATAAATAAATCTTTTTATACTTAATAATCCCCGTTTCTAGAAAAGAATCCCTTAAAATAGCTTTTATCCCACTATTAAAGTCCGCTTCGTAAAAAACTTCTTTAATTCCCGAAGAAATAATTAGTTTTAAACAGGAAATACAGGGTTCTAAGGTAACATAGATACTAGCTCCTTGGGTAGAAATACCGTGTTTAGCCGCTTGAGCGATCGCATTAGCTTCGGCATGAATTGCCCGAGAGGGAATTTCTCCGGATTCTCGACAGGTTCCCAAACCGGGATAACAAAAACCTTGGGCAGTACAATGAACTGTTCCTGATGGAGAACCATTGTAACCAGTGGCTAAAACCTGCCGATCTTTGACAATTACCGCACCGACGGGAAAAGCTAAACAGGTGGATCTGGTGGCGGCTAATTTAGCGATCATCAAAAAATATTCGTCCCAAGTCGGTCTTTTTTCTTCAGAGTTGATCACGGTTTAATACCAAGCTAGAAAAAGCGAAAAAGAGGGGGTTATCTCTGATAGCTTATCATTAGATGACCTCTAAACCAATTAAAGCACCAACCTGACCATCGATCACTAGGCAATAGCCACAAGCAACCCGGTCAGTAAACCGAATATCGGTGAATAATATTACTTAAAACTGATCACCTTAGTTAGTGAATACTGGTTAATAGTCACCAGCCTCTTCTAACTGATAACTGCTCACTGCTCACTGATTAATGCCTAGCATAAAAACGACAAAAAACTCGAAAGTTAATAATAATTTAAATAATTTGACTGCTTGAGAATAATTGAGATTTTGGCCGATAGCTAAACCCTGACAACCGGAAAAATAACAGAAATTCTTAAGAAGCTAAAGGGGTTAAATCCCCAGAGAGAGCATTGTAGAATGAAGCGGTTAGTTATCTACTAGAAGAGAGGACTTTTCCGTCCCAGCCAAACAATTCTCTTGAAATCTTTAACCCAAATTGCCAAGGAGACTGAGTTTTAATGTCTGTTAATTTTCTAGGAGTTGGTTTGTTTCACCCTCTGCTGACCCCTTATCTCGCCCTCCATATTCCTGACGGCTTTTTGAGTCCATCGGTGAGTCTATTTACTTGGATAATTGCCGTCGTCCTGATTAGCTTTTCTCTCAAAAAAGTGCGCGGTCACTACGCTGAACGGGCTGTACCTTTGATGGGAGTTTGTGCCGCCTTCATTTTTGCCGCCCAGATGATTAATTTTCCCATTCCGGGGGGAACCTCCGGACATTTGTTAGGGGGGACTCTCGCGGGGGTTTTACTCGGTCCCTGGGCGGGTTCTCTGGTGATGGCGGTGGTTTTTATCGTGCAAGCTTTATTTTTTCAAGATGGCGGTTTAACAGTTTTAGGGGCTAATATCGTCAATATGGGTCTGATCGGCACGTTTGGCGGTTATTATCTCTATCTGGGGATTAGAAAAGCCCTCGGTTTTCATAGTTGGCGCAGTATGGCGATCGCTGTTGCCGTCGCTGCTTGGACAAGTGTGGTGGTAGCCGCGTTGTTTTGCGCCCTGCAATTGGCTTTATCGGGGACTGTCCCGCCTTTAGTCGCCCTTGTGGCCATGTTATCTTGGCATATCCTCATCGGTATCGGGGAAGCGGTGATTACCGTTTTCGCTGTCGGTTATATCTGGCGAACTCGTCCCGATCTCCTCTACGATCCGCCCCATTCCGTTAATACTTCTGTTTCCCCTTCCTAAGCTTCTCGTCAATAAACCAATTAAGTCGATGAATATTCGCAGAAATAGCCGATTTTTTCTGATTGGCTTGATATTATCCCTAATTATCGCCGTTTTCCTTTCTCCCTTTGCCAGTCCCGATCCCGACGGACTCGATCGAGTGGCGGAAGACTTGCAATTTAGCAAGAAAGAAGACCCTAACGCCCTCGGTAATCAATTACCCTCCGCCCGAATTTTTGATGGTTATGCCCTCAAAGGTGTTCCCGAAGGTGTCGCCACTCCCCTCGCCGGTTTTCTGGGAACTCTTGCCACTTTCGGCATCGCTTGGGGTATAGGTAAATTAGTGATTCCAAAATCCCAAAATCAGGAATAAGTAGATAGGAGTCGAGAAGTGGGGTAGTGGGGTAGTGGGGTAGTGCGGCATTTGGCTGAAATTTCCCTAAATCCCTAAATACCTAAATCACTGATAACTGATCACTGATAATTGATAACTGAATAAATGCTACATATTGCTACTTTTTCTCGCGAAAATGAGTGCCAAAATTGCGGTTTTTGGCAGAAACTCGCGCCCCATACCCGGGTTTTAGTGACTCTTTTGTTAGTTTTTGCCACAGCCTTAACTCCCAATGGTAGCTGGGAAACTTGGGGGATTTACGGATTAGGATTAATTATTTTAATTCTGATCAGTCGGGTGACTATTCTCGTACTTTTACGAAGAGTAGCGATCGAATTTGTCTTTATCGGTGTGGTTTTATTGGGAACTCTTTTTCGTGATGGCGGGGAAATTCTTTGGTCTTGGGGATTTTTGCGGATAACTAGCGAGGGATTGCTGGTTTTAGGCAGTGTGGCCTTTAAAGCTTTTCTCTGTCTTTGTACGGTCAATATTCTGGTTTTAACCACAGCAATTCCCGACCTGTTGCAAGCCTTAGTTACCCTAAAAACCCCCCCTTTATTGGTGGCAATTTTGGCTTCTATGTACCGTTATCTAGCTGTTTTGATCGCTGAATTTAATTCCATGCGAAGGGCAGCAATTGCGCGCAATTTAATGAGTAGTCCCCGATGGCAACGGCTGCTAGTGGGACACATGATCGGCGCTTTATTTATCCGTACCTACGAACGTGGCGATCGCATTTATCAAGCCATGTTATCGAGGGGTTACACCGGTTCCTTGCCTTCTGTCCAGGTTCCCCAAAGCAAGCTGAACGATTATCTCGCTATGATTTGCACAGTAATTCTGATCCTCTGGGGTCAAATGGTACATCTACTCAGTTAACACTCCCGTTGCCTAAACTTGAAGCTAGATTGACAACCTGTTGCAAAAAAAGCCGTCCTCCGCTACGCTAAAGGACGGGGAACCTTAAACCCAATTTTTCGGTAAAAGTCTCGTTTTTCATGCACCACAACCCGATTTTTATTGAAAACCTAGTTTATACCTATCCTGACGGCACAGAAGCGTTAAAAGGTATTAATTTAGCCATTGAAGCTACGGAAAAGGTCGCTTTGGTCGGGGCCAATGGATCGGGAAAATCCACCTTATTACTGCATTTTAACGGTATTCTCCCGCCGCAAACGGGGAGAATCACCGTCGGTCCCTACGAAGTTAAACCGGAGAATTTAGAAAATATCCGCAATTTTGTCGGTTTAGTCTTCCAAAACCCCGACGATCAGCTATTTATGCCCACTGTCTGGGAAGATGTGACTTTTGGCCCGATGAATCAGGGAATTCGGGGAGAGGATTTAAAACATCGCTGTCATCATGCTTTACACGCGGTGGGATTGGATTCCCAGCATTACGGTAAGAGAAACAGTCAGAATCTATCGGGGGGTGAAAAAAAACGCGTGGCGATTGCGGGGGTTTTAGCCATGTTGCCCCAGGTCTTAGTTTTTGATGAACCTAGCGCCCAACTGGATCCCCGATCCCGTCGGCAATTAATACAACTATTGGCCACTTTACCCCAAACTCAAGTGATCGCCACCCACGATCTCGATCTGGCTTTAGAACTATGCGATCGCACGGTGGTGTTAAGTCGTGGTCAGGTGGTAGCTGAGGGAGAAACCGCTAGGATTTTAAGTAATCGGGAATTTTTGGAACAACACGACTTGGAAACACCCCTTTGTTATAGTCGTCCCTACTGTGCGATCGCTGATGCGCCCTCACAAGTCAGTGATCAGTGATCAGTTATCAGTGATCAGATGTGAGTTTTCAGTTTTCAGTTAGAAAGGGGATAGGGAACAGGGATTTAGGGATTTAGGGGTTTAGGGATTTAGGGGTTTAGGGAAATTTCAGCTAAATGCCCCACTTCCCCACTTCCCCACTTCCCACTCTCCTATACCTTTTAAACAGCATTTATAGCGTTTCCTAAGCTAGTGAGATACACCTGTTTTTCTTTCCTTTTGCCTGTTGCCTGTTGCCTTTTGCCTAAAACCCATAACTTTTGTACCTCAGCAGACTGAAAACCGCTATAGTATGATTTAGATAGTCAACAGCTTACCGCTACTTAGCGGTTAATTTTTGGGATTCTAAGGGAGAATGATGTAATAACATTAATTGATTTTCTTGTAATATTTCGATAGCATAAGCAAGGCCAGAAGTATCGCTAAATTCAACTTCAAAAACATTTGGCTCATCGACTTCTACAATTGTTCCCACTTGCCCGCGATATAATCCCAATTGGGGTAAGTCTTCTAATAAAGCAACCACATCTAAGAGTTTCATTTCATTATCTCCTTATCTCCTTAAAGTACATAACAAGTAACTAAACGGGGAAAATTTTCATCATTTCTCATTATCCAAACACTGGGAATAATAGCTGTTTTTTTTTGATGATTCAGGGGAAAGTCAATAATATACTTTTGTCTATATTCCCACTCCTGCAAGAAGTCTGTGGATGGCTTGTCCTAAGTAAATACTGATGTCTGATGCACAATTTGGAGATTTATTATCGGTTTCTTGCATAGAAGGGAGGACAAAAGCGAGCAAGTCTGACATTCTTAGGATAGGTAGCACGAAAATCGAGGCCATTTCTCACGATGCAAGCTCTGCTAGAAAAAGCTCAGATAGCGTTGAATAAAAAGGACTGGGAGACAGTAAACGCCAGCATACAGCGACTTTTAAACCAAAAAGATGCGATTGAACCGATTATTAACGATGAAATCCTCGATTTAGCCCTAGAAGCTTTACAAAAATGCGATTTTCAACAGCGATGGGAGATAGCTAAACTATTTCCCCAAATCGGTCAATCGGCGATCGCTCCTTTAATTGCCCTGTTAGAATCCGAGGAACAAGATGGGGAAATGCGCTGGTTTCTGGCGAGAATTCTCAGTCAATTTGACGATCAAGCCTGTATTCTCGCTCTCAGTCAATTATTGCAAAGATCGGAGGAGGAGGAACTCAGGCAAATGGCTGCGGCCGCTTTAGCTAATATCGGCAGTTCTGCGATCTCTAGTTTAGGACAATTACTGTCCGACTCGAACAGGCGTTTTTTAGCCGTACAAGCTTTATCACAAATTCGCCGGCCAGAAATTATCGAACCGCTTTTAACTGTAGTTAAGGATCAATCTAGCGCCATTCGGTCCATGGCGATCGAAGCTTTAAGCAGTTTTCACCATCCCCAGATTACTGCGATTATCCTCGATGCTTTACAGGACCCGGCCATCGATGTGCGACGGGAAGCAATTAAAGCTAGTAGTTACCTAGCGTCAAATTATCCCCAAGCAGATTTAGTTAACCATCTGCAACCGCTGTTATTCGATATCCACCTCGAGATCTGTCAAGAAACGGCGATCGCTCTCGGTTGCATCGGCACAGCAACCTCAGCCAAAGCTTTAAATCCACTGCTGCAATCTTCCTTAACTCCCGATAGTTTAAAATTAACTGTAGTACGAGCCTTGGGCTGGATCGAGGACGGAGAAGCTTTAAATTACCTAGAAAAAGCTTTATATAGCGAAAATGTCTTGATTTGTCGGGAAATTATCGCTATTCTCGGCCGGCAAACCTGCCAGAAATTACGCCGACAAGCAGGGGAAATTCTCGGTAATTTTTATCACTCCCGTCCGACGATCCTCGCTGATACGGGAGTTAAACAGTCTCTAGCGATCGCTTTAGGAGAATTAGATCGGGATAATAAAAGTATTTTGCTGACTTTAGCAGCCGATGGGGAGGCGATTGTCCGTCTCCATGCTCTCAGCGCCCTGAAAAAGCTAGATCATGGGACTATATAGGGTTGGCTGAATATCAGGGAAAGCCTTGTCAGCACTTTCACCCCCCCGTCTGTCAAGTTTTCGAGCAGATGTTGCAATCTGATAGAAGTCACTGAAAATTAACCCCAGAAGAAATAAAGCACCCGACCAGATGATCGGCCTACTGCTACGGGGTGTCTTCGGCACCGCCCTAAGTTTCAGGTTAGCCTATTCAAGTCTGTGCTAGAAAGGCGTATTTGGGATCGAGCCGAACATCAATAGCATAGAAATAATAGTGTAATAGTGTCACTTGTTTAAGAGAGAATTCCTGCTGCACCACCTCAAACACTGAAGTTTCGCTAGTATAGAATTTAATTAATTTAGAAACCGTAAGGTAGGATGATGGGGGTGGATATCCTTCGGGGTCAACAGGCAATTTCAGCTTCTCAAAAACAGGTATCATTTCTTGGCGATTGACTGAGAAAACTGTGTGCAAGATAAAGGCAAGGATGGCATTGCCATCATCTTGGTCTAATTCAGTTTCCTTGATTAACTGTTTTAACTTGGAGCTTTCCTGACGTAACAAGGCGTATGCCTGTTCCTGCCAGTAAATTGGGTTGAGCGTTCCTAGATCTGGGTGTTCTACCCAGGGAGGCAGTGGAACTCCTTCTAAGCTAATACCCTTGAGGCAAGACATCAATTCCTCTAGCTGTGAGAAATCTATGCTTTGGACAAATAAACGCCAGTTGCGTGTTAGCCTGTAGTATCTAGAGAGAAAAGTTTCCCGCGCATATTGCATGAAATTGTGGACTTCGGCAATCCCCCCAAAATGATGTAAGAGTTTGGAATTGTAGTAATAGGATGGGTGAAATAGCGTTTTAGGAGTCTCCTCATTTTGAGTAATCGTAATCACTTGTTGTCTGGCCTCTTGGGGAAGATTATCAAGGCATTCATAAACCCTTAAAGCGGGATAACTATCGGCCTCATCAAACTTTAGATCAAGCTGATTTTTGGTAAAAGTTTCTAAGGTGGTGCGAATAGAGTCCAGTGTTGCGTATGGATTTCCTAGCCATGACCAAAGTACCCAACGGGGTTGTCGTCTTTCGGCGAACTCTGGTTCTTCATTGAGTTCCATCAGATTTTTGATATGCTCTAGAGCGTGCCTAACCCGATAGGGTTCCCGCATCTGTTTTAGGTTTTCATCGCTCAAGGTTGAAAAGGGTGCGCTCTGTTCAATCAACAGCCCCGATCTCAAAAGCAGTCGAAATTCATCTTTATTGAATTTCACAGGTAGAAAGTAAGAACGCCAGAATATTGGATTGGCTAATGTTTCGTTAATGCGAATCACTCTTTCAGCCAACTCTAGAACATGATCCTTGGCAAAATTCAGTTCAGAGCAAATAAACCAGTAATACCTGAGACCATAGCGCAGTAAGTTGTGAATTTCAGCCTCGATAACATCGAGATTTCGTAACTGGACAGTAGTTCCCTTTACCTTTGGTTCACAACAAAAGACACAAGCGCAAGGACAACCGCGAGCTATTTCAATGGCAATGGAAATTCCTGTGTCTTTATAGGAACCGAGACCTGGAACACTTTCAAGATGGGCGTTTCGCAGGGTGCGTTCGCCATGAAAGCGGAATATTTCGTCAATAATGTCTTCGGAGTATTCTATATCGTCTAAAGGCCCCCAGAATACCCGTTGATTCTGCTGCCACTTACCATTAGCACGATAGACTAAGTTGGATATTCCCTCAGTTCTACCCTGGAGAACTTCGTCAAAGTGCCGGAAAAACTCGTCAGGTTCACCAAGAATACCAAAATCAGGTTGTAAATACTCGGCGGCCGATACAGAGTTAACAGTGAAATTAAAGCCCCCAACAAAAATCTTGGCATCGGTTAGTTGACGCACGTGTAAAATCGCCGCACGAGTTTCTTCTACTGGAAACCAAGGATTTTTGGCAGGAGTTTTGGCATCAATGCTGATGTAATTATCAGCCGCAACGGAATCTGCTTGTCGAATCGTAAAGGCAACGGCACGGGGTTGGTGGTTCCTGATCAGTTGGGCAATACAATCAAGCTTGTGTTGTAGGCTCAACTCCAACCCATCCCACCGAACAACAGATAGCCCCACCCGTCGAGCAAGTGCAGATACTTGAACAAAAGCGTAAGGATAAACTGGCCGACCAGGCAGATTGCTCAGGTTAATAAAGAGAATATCAACAGGTTTTCGGGGTCGAATGCCTGTATATGCAGGTAGCGCACAGTTAGTCATACTTAGACAATTTCAATTTATTTTTCCTATAGAAATCTATCACGAGTAGCCCCAGTAAGACCGCTCTAATACTGGATTCTTTAGATGGATCATCGATCTGTCTTTTCACTGATTACTGATTACTGATCACTGATCACCGATCACTGATTTAAGGTCTTTGCAGGAAGATTAATTCTTCAACGGGGAGGAAATCATAGTATTGACCTTGATTAGCTAAAACTGCGATCAAATGGAGACGAGCATCGGGTTCAATGTGTAATCCTTCCCAGGGGACAGCAATTTCCAAACATTGATTAAAAGAAGCTTTGGCACTACTAGGAACTCGCTGCCAAGTAAAATATTCTTGAGCGACTTCTAACCAAGTAAATTCGGTGATTAAATTAACCCCTAGATGATGATGATAACCGTAATCGAGGGGCGATCGAGGGGGAATATCTGTTAGGGGAATTGGACTTTGCAGACGATGCACTTCATCATAATACCAATATAAATGCACCTCAGGCGGGATATCTTTGCCTAATTCTGCCCCCGGTTTCCAATCGAAACGCAGATAAAAATTGAGATGATCCCAACCGAAAAAGAGTCTTTGTACTAAGGAAGTCCGGTGCATTGTACCACTGGCGCCGCCAATTTCGATCCGTCCAGCTTTATCCCAATCCTGTTCGTCCCCAAAACCGTCGATAATGGGGTGAATGAAAGCCAGCGGACGATTACTTTGTTTATCCCCGTGTTCTTCCACCGGTTCGAGCAAATAGGAGGGAATTGGCTCATTTAAAGCTTGATACAGAGCGATCAGGTGTTCACGGAAAAGTTGATCAAAAATTGCGTCATGATTGGAGGAATGGCCATAACCAAACCACCAAAACCAATCGGAACCTTCCGCTGCATACAATGCTTCCCACGCATCGGGGTTATTATCTTCCGTCGCTTCCGGGTGATTAGCGAGGGTTTGACGGGCTAAAATTAGATATTCCCAAGCTTTATTTTTAGCGGGATCGCCGATCCAAGTGGTAAAATTGGCATCGATCCAAGAGCCGCTATGAAGTTGATTGACAGGGATTTTTGCACTAGCCGGAAAGCGATCGAGATATTCGGAGACGGTGACTAATTCGATCGCTTGGTGGTCGCTTAAAAGTTGATAAAGGTTCTCTAGGAAGGGTAAACCGTCTTGATGATAGTTTTCCCAGCAGTTTTCGCCATCTAGCGCAATGGTAACTAACCAGGGTTTTTCTAGCGTCGTGGTTTCTGCGTTAGTTTTCAGTTGTTCGGCGATCGCTTCTAGGTGTTTAACTAAGTCTGTAGCGGCCTCTTGCGCTTTCATGCCACTATAGCTAAATCCGATCAGATCCGAGAGACGATGATCGCGGAAAACCATCGATAAATTGCCGTTGCTAGTTTCCAGAAGGTAGGGACGATAAAGCAATTCCGGTTCACTAATATTGCCTTTTTCGTCGCGATGAAAGTAATGTCCCAGGGACCAACCTAACACCCCCTCATCGGAACATAACCACTGAAAACCCTGTTTAGCGATTGCGGGGAGAATTGCGGGACTAACGGATTGTTCCGAGGGCCAAAGTCCTCGAGGATGTTTATCAAAGCGATCAATATAGATTTGCCAAGCTTTCTGGAGATGACGGTAAATATCTTCAGGATAGTGGAAATATTGGCGAGGAAGGGTCATATTCGGCACCGCTACCCGGCCGGCTTCCGAGTTAGCCAGCAGGGGTAAAATCGGATGGGTGTAGGGACTGGTAATGATTTCTAGTTGTCCAGTTTCCTGCATTAACCGATGTTGCGGCAAGATACGACGCAGAATTTGACGCTGTTTGGAGATAATTCGCTGGCGATCGCTTAAAGTGAAGTTTTTTCCCTGTTCTAACCAAGTAGCGATTTCTGGGTCACTGTGAAAGATAGGATCAATCCACGCGAGGTTATGCCAAGCCAAGAGATCGCTATAATCTTGCAGATTCCAATGGCTAATACACCAACTATGACCGTTTTCTTGACGCTGTGCGTATAATTGGGCGTAACGGGGGTGCGGATCGATCAGGGTACGATGGTTAGCATCGAAAAAGTGTTCGAGGATAAAGTGTTTTTGTGCCAGGGTTAATTGCGCTTCCGGGGTGACGGTGAGGGCAAGATAGGGGTCTATAGCTAGTCCGTTGACGTAATCCTCTAATTGCAGGATTAAAGAGGGGACAAGGTTGACAGTTTGGTGTAATTTCGGGTAACGTTCTAGAATCAGGATTAAATCGAGATAATCTTTCACTCCATGCAGTCGCACCCAGGGTAAGCGATATTGTCCCGAAGTATCGGTGCTAGTTTGACAGGATTTGTAGAGGGGTTGGTGTTGATGCCAAATAAAAGCGACGTAGAGAGGATAGGCCATGATAATACCGAGAAAAAGTGCATACAACAGGCTTTTTAGCCGTTATTTGGATGATAATGGACAATAAAGCCCATTATAGATTCTTAAAAGTTGATTTTGGTCACTACCATAATCCTATCAACGGGTTTTGAGGGGGTATCGTCTCTTTGCATTTGTTAAAGGATCCGATTCTCTGGGGGTGATTATTTGCAGTTCAGCAGTAAAATCCCTAATATTATTCGGCCTTACTGATTACTGATTACTGCTCACTGAAAAACCCCCCACCACCTGATCGACAACATTTTTTAGGATGATAGGATAAGCTGGAATTATCGAAACCGTAGAAATAATAGATAAAATGAGTAATCTCCTCTGGCCGCGTTTTCTCAAGAAAGCTTACCGTCAAGAACCAATAACTAGCTTTATCTTTACCGCAGCGGCAGTAGATGTCATCATCGGGGTTCTAGGACAAAGATGGACACTGCTATCTTTAGGGGCAACGATTATGGCGATCGCTATCTTCGCTCGGTGGCAACAGAGCCAAAAAACTGAGGCAATCAACAAAGAAGAAGCGGCAAGATACTATTTACCGCCCCAATCGGGTCAAGTGGCTTTACCAACCCTGAAAAACGAAAAAAATCGACCTTCTTAGCTCAAAAATTTCACCTTGTTTGGCAATCAATCCCCTCAAAGGCTAGAATCTATAGCACGGTTCATTTGTTAATATTCAACTAAATTTATGAAATTCCGATTTATGGGTGGGGAGAAACTTGTCGGGGCAATTGTGGTCAGTGTCTTAACCACGCTGACAATCGGGCAACATCAGCTTAGTCAGGCCCAAAGTCCTATTGCTCCCCCTAAACCCGCAGCTGAAAGTGGCGAAAAAACCCCAGAAACTATCCTAGTAGAGGGTTTAGGCAGACTTACCCTCGCTAAAACCTTAGAGGGGCAACAATCCACCCCTAATGCTGTGATTTTCAGCCCCGATAACCAATTGGTTCTCGCTGGTGGTAGTGATACGGATCCTCTCCTGAGAATTTGGTCGGTAAAAACAGGGCAAAAAGTCTCCCAAACTCGCGCCCAAAGAACCAGCGTCAAAGCTTTAGCTATTAGTCCCAACGAAAGGTTATTAGTTAGTAGCGGTTCAGATGGTTCTATTAATTTTTGGAATCTGGTGGAAGGCAAGTATTTAGGAATTGCCCTCGAACACGGTAATACTGTCCTCGCCCTTACCGTTACTCCCGATGGTAAAACGTTAATTAGTGGTGGTTTGGAAGGAATTCGCCTCTGGACAGTGCAACCTCCCCGCCGTCCCCTCTATCGTTTAAATTGGGTGGGTAATTTTGTTTATTCCCTAGGGATGAAATCCGATGGTGTCACCCTTGCTAGTGGTCATGAAAACGGTGAGGTAAATTTTTGGGACATCCGCGAGGGCAAATTTTTGTCGAAATTTTCCGCCCATCCCCAAGCGGTTAGCAAGCTTTTATACACTCCCGACGGCAAAAATTTAATTACGGGTAGTTTAGACCGCACGATTAAAATCTGGGATACGAGCAATAATCAGTTATTATTTACCCTCATCGGTCATACAGCCCGAATTCGTTCCCTGGCACTCCATCCTAACGGACAAATTCTCGCTAGTGCCAGTAATGACGGTGTGCGTTTATGGGATGTGACCACGGGTAAACAGTTAGCTTGGTTTGATAATAATTCCGACTGGGTGGAATCCCTGGCTTTTAGTCCCGATGGGCAGTATTTGGCTAGTGGTAATTATGATTTTAAAATTCGCCTCTGGCAATTCGTCCGTTAGGCAAAAATGCCCCCATTTAGCCTTTAACCACTTCTAGAAAAGCCGATTTCGCCGCTGCCTGTTCCGCTGCTTTTTTGCTTCTGCCAGTTCCCATTCCTAATTTCTGCTCATTTAACCACACTTCCGCGCAAAAACGTTCTTGATCTAAACCATTGATTTCTTTAACTAAATATTGCGGCAGTTTTTTGTATTTTGCTTGTGTCCACTCCTGCAAGGCATCCTTATAATTCTGTCGGGCTGGATCTCGACGAATTTCGGCCGCTTTTTCCCGCAGTGGTTCATCTAACCAAGAACGCACTAAAACCATCGTTTGTGTACTAAGATATAATGCTCCCAAGACCGCCTCAAAAGCGTCTGCTAGTCGAGAAATTCGCCCCGCTTGATCGATACTCGTACTAATTGATACCAACAAATAACGCTCGAAACCGTAGCGATCCGCAAATTCCGCCAGAGTGCGATCGCTAACCATCATCGATCGCAGCGCAGCAAATTCTCCCACTAGGGCCTCCGGATAGGTTTCTAACAATACCTCCGCCGCCACGAGCCTTACCACAGAATCGCCCACAAATTCCAATTGTTCATAATTCTTATCACGGGAAACACTCGGATGAGTCAGGGCCAAATCTAATAAATCCCACCTGACGGGGACATCAGCCGATAAACCCAGCTTTTCCACTAGGGTTTTTAATTGTTTTTGGCGACGCGGATCACTTAAGGACATGGGAGCGAGAAAAAGGGGTGTGGGGTGTAGGGTGTGGGGTGTGGGGTGTAGGGTGTGGGGAGAATAAATAAAAGCAATCTTCTATCTCCTGAATACTGACTTCTGACTCCTGATAACTAACTCCTGAATACTGAATAGGCTCTCTTAGGTTTGGTGGGCAAAATGTATTCTAAGATACATTCTTTCTGGCGAGCGCGTGGAAGGAACCACAAAGACACAAAGGACACAAAGATTGATCGATCCTCTGTAAGTTAAACTTATCACACAGAACCTAGAAG
>NZ_JADBUN010000131.1:0-22137 GCF_020245625.1 Microcystis sp. M049S2
CAGGTGGTCAACTACCTAATTTTCAGGGAAAAAGTACCTCAATTTTCCCCCTGATCACTCCCATGCCTGGTACTTTTTGATTGACAAAAAGTCTAAAAGTCTTACCCAACAAGGTTTTTAGATTTATTCAGCAGACCCTACTTATCCCTGAAATTCCGTCAAAATCCCATAGATAGCCCAGATAGCCATGGCGCGTAAATAATGACAGGCGCGAAAAGTTCCCACCGATGTTATTGCTTCCGGTGTGCGAAATTGTAAGCCATTTTCATAGACTTGTTTCACCACCGCTTCTGTAATTTGCCATCCCTGCTTTTCCATTCCCATTTGTAGTAAAAAAGCCACCAACCCAAAATTAATTCCTACCCAAACTTCCAAGGGATGAGTTGCCTCGGGATTTTCGGGAGTACCATCGGGTTTTAAACCATTTGCCGCCCCAAATTTTCCCCCATGAAACTTGAGAAAACAAGCCTGATAAATCTTACTTAAAGCTGATTGCGTGTATTGATTTTCTACCACATCCGGTAAAGCCAATAAACGAGCATAAAATTGACCGCATAATTGGTCAGTCATCACCACATCGGAACCACTACCACTATCTAAATTATAATATTCTCCATTCCAGAGAGTCTGATGATAAATAGCGCGAGATTGCTGTAACCAACTGGCAAAAATTGCCGTATCTTCTCCAAGAATTGCCCCAATTTTAATCGTTGCTTCTAGAGCCGCTATCCACAAACCACCGCAATAGGCACTAATTCCCTGTAAACGCCAATCATCAAAAGTTTGGTCTGGCGCGCCGGAATTTTCGGGAATCCCATCGTTATCAAGGTCAAAAGTTTTTAAATATTGCAAAGTCAGGACAATTGACGGCCAACATTCCCGCAGAAAATCTTCATCTTTAGCCCCCGTTAATAAATAATCCCGATAGACTAATAAAACAAAATCACTGCCTAAATCTTTCCAGAGATTACAATCTTGATAACTGGTGTAATTGCTCTTTTGCCAAGGGTGTTCATTGGGCGCGCCTAAATCGTGGGGAGTGGCATTTTTAGCCTTACGAATGGCACTAGCTTGGTTATATCCAATAATCCGAGGAGTGTCGTCACTGCTGGGAATTGCCCTCGCAAAAGCTTCCATGACGGCCTTTTCTAAGCGCGGCCATAACATCAATAACCCAAAGGAACCATAGAGACGCACATCCAGACTTTCATACCAACGATAATCTATACATTCTAAGACCCCAAATTGACCGATCGCATCCTGTTCCGTGGCTGCCGTCCAGAGAGTGCCGCCGTCAGTTAGGAGGTATAATTCGTTAAATAAAGCCATTTTAAACCAATCAGCCAGATCGCTGCGTTCTAGGATCGGTTTTTGCCAGTTAATAATATTTTCTCGCCATGTATCGCCGTGTTTTAAAGCCGTGCGTACCATCGCCCAAGCATTTTGACCATTGCGACCGAAAAAGTCCGTATAACGACGATAATAGTTAATTCCTTGGGCAAATTCGGTGACTGGTAAATCCCAAGCTAAAATAAAAGGAATTTTGCGAGTTTTCCCTGGACGAATGGTAAAACGAATCGCCATGGCCGTGGCCGTTTCTTCCCCTTTTTGGGCGGGGGTTTCGTCCTCAATATCCGGTAAAGAGCCATTCATGGCGAAATAGTCCCAAACTTCGCCCCCATCGCCGGCAGGGTTCCATTTACCCCGATAAAATACCTCTAGACTTGGATTAGTGATAGTGGCAATCGCCATCTGTCCATCCCCTTCCCCGGGGTTTTCGTAATCCCGACGCATTAGACAGCCAACGCGGAAATTATCGACAATCCATTGATTATAATTACCCTCACTTTCCCCCCATTTTGATTGATATTCATAGACGGGACTGCCATCATCTCTCACCTTAACCACTGGGGATTTAATCGCGTTAGTAAACCAACCGATTGTATTTTGCCAAGTCAGCATAATACTAATAGTAATCGGTTTATCGGTGGGATTATGAGCCGTCCATTCAAATAGGGCTATAGGATAACTACTTTCTTGATAATTATGCGCCCAAACCGGTGAGAATTGTTCGCAAATTAATTGAGTCTGAAAAACATCTTTATACTCGTACCAACTGCGGGGATAAAGGGCCGAATATGTTCCCTTTTCGGCTGGATACCACGACCAGCGCGATAAAGTTCCATCCGTCGGGCTTTCCGTCGCCATAGCGTAGGCTTGGGCGCTTCCGTCTTCTGTTTGTTCAAAAATGCTAAATTGACAGGCAGGAAGGCTATTAAAACTGTGTTCACCGCCGTCCAGATGCCAGAGGTTAAAGTCACCTTTGGGGGAACGTCCGATGCAACCGGCCCCAAATCCCCCCAGAGGCATCCCATGCCAAGGACCATCATCTAAATTGCTGGCGTAGCGGACGCTGTAGGGTTTTTCCCAACCTTTGCCTAGAGGACGTTTCCAAGCGGCGGCGGGAATTTCTGGAAGGGAGACGAGATTAAGCATAGATGTTTTTAAGTGGGGTGTGGGAAGTGGGCAAGTGGGGTGTGGGGAAGTGGGGAAGTGGGGAAGTGGGGAAGTGGGGAAGTGGGGAAGTGGGGAAGTGGGGAAGTGGGGTGTGGGGTGTGGGGTGTGGGGTGTGGGGTGTAGGGTGTGGGGTGTGGGGAGAATAAATAAATAAATAAATAAAAATAATCTCCTGACTCCTGACTCCTGACTCGGAGAATACGGACCCCACCAAGAAACTTTTTCAGTAAACCCTAATTATTCGCTAAAGAGATAATTGCTGCGATCGCTTACTGGCCAATCTTGATTTTCTCCCCCGATAATTAAACGTTTAATATCGACAAAATCCTTACTTAATTGGGTCAAGGCATTGATTAAAATATCTAAAGCAATAAGATCGCTAGTACCGAGATCAAACCAACAACGTCCCCAAGTACCTAAGTATTCAAAATCGGTCATATTGTGCATCGGTGACATAAAGGCATTTTCGGCTATATCTGGATCGTATTCCATATAACTAATATCGACTCCCACCTCCTGTACCTGTAGGTTTTCGGCATTGAAAGCCCCTAATTTACCCAAATAAAACCAAGAGGCAAAAACTTCTTCTACATACTGCTGTTCCATATTCGAGGGAACTGTGGAAAATTCCAGCCAAAACCAGACATCAAAAGGATTAAATTCGCGAAATTGCACTTCCATTTTTTTTATAGGAGACAGGAGTAGTCACTGATAACTGATAACTGATTACTGATTACTGATTACTTACCCACTGATAACTGATAACTGATAACTGATTACTGATTACTATGCTGTAATTTCCAGAGAAAACTAGCGAGGAGATTGGTGATAATATGAGCGAGGATCGGGATTAATAAATTACCGGTGATGATGACGGTATAACCGAGGGCAAAACCGACAACAGTTGCCCAGATAACATAGGGCCATTGTTGGGAACCGCTAAAATGGAGGATGCCAAAAATTAGACTAGAAACGGTTAAACCAAAGATATTTAAGCCCAAAGCTGGCAAAATCACCCCGCGAAATAATAATTCTTCACTTAACCCCGGCAGTAATCCAATCCAAATTAAATCGGGCCAAGCTAAAGGTTTAATGACTAATTCTAAGTAAGAGTTAGCACTATGGCGATAACTAGACCAAAAACGATAGAGAAGCCCACTAATTCCACTAATTGCCCCCGCTAAGGCTAATCCGAACAGGAAATCTGGGAGAGTCCAGCGAATGGCGGGAATAGCGATCGCACCGAAATATTGCCAAACTTTGGCGACTACCAGCAAGATAATCGCCGTTACCGCCATAATGGTGAGGACTTGTGTGCGTGTCAGGGGATCAAATTCGGAATTAGGGGAATTAGTCACGGATTCTCGGATAAACAGCGTAAAGAGTTTAAATTAGGGCGAAGAGATGCGAGGCTAACCCCTGCCCGTTGACAAACGATCGCACCGATCGCCTCCATATACGAGTGTACCCTAATTGCTTTCACCCCTAGGGGTTCCGGGGCCACCTTCATTCTTGTACTATTTTCCTCGACAGCAATCAGTACAGTTTTTTCTTGACAAAAACTCAATACTGTGCTACAGCCGCAGGCACTGGCGGGAACGATCAGCGCGTCCACCTCCCGGCGCCAAATAGCATCGGGACTGGGCTGCTTGACCAATTGGGGGGCGCGACTTAAACCCACCAAAACGCAGGGTAAAAAAGTATAACCGATTTCTTCGGCCGCGGACTTGGGGGAAAGTTGCGGATCGAGGGGCAGCGGACTTAAAGCGGGAGCGTGGGCCGCCGGTATTTGGAATTGTCGGACCACCAGATGGGAAATTACCGCTTCGGCCCCGGCAAGGGGATCCACCCCCTGACCATGGCGATAATTAGCCAGGGCAATGCTATCGGGATCGTCGGGAAAACGGGCAACAATGGCGATCGCTTCCGCCCGGCCCTGGTTAATCAGTTTTTCTGCTCCCCGCAGCAAGCTGTCGGGATTGCCAATTGTTCCCCAACTGGCCCCGGAGGCTGCCTCTCGCAACTGCACATTCAGGGGGGCATCGGTGATAACGTAATCGGTCAGATCTAAGCCTAGGGTGGCCCGGACAGCATCGGCAGCCTGAAGGTGTCTTTGCAAGAGGTCAAATTCAATGGCGCGATCAAATAGTAACCCGATACGATTTTGATGGACGGGACTTAATCCCCAATCCCCCCGGGCAAAACGATCTAAAGCGTAACCCTCTACATAGTAGGTGTTGCCTAGGGGCCAGTACAGTTGTGCGCCGTTGAGGACATTGGGATGGGTAATTAGGCGATCGCAAACTTGGGCGATCGCTCTGGCCACGGGAATGCCATCCCCGGCATAACCGCCAATCGCTGCCCCGATGCCGGTGGGAATAATTAGTACGGCGGTATAGGGACGGGAATTCACGAGGCAGTGGTGACAATCGCTTCGACTTTGACTTGATTATTCTCGGTATCCACTTCTGTGATTGCCCAACGCAAGGGTTCACCGCGTTTGGCTAATTCTTTTTCGATTTCTTGCTGCAGTTGTTGCGGGGTTTCCTGTAGGTCGATTTCGGCACTAATAAAGTGAGTGGTCATGGGGATTGTCTGGGATAGTTATCCCCTCAGTTTATCAAGATTTTGCCCTCTTGCGCTGGCTTATCGGCTCTCTGGGTCAGGAACCACAAAGAGACAAAGGACACAAAGATTGATCGCCGCCATATAAGTTAAGGGACTTGCGCTTTGATAATGTACCTTTTGGGCGAACGCAGTTCGCCCCTACATTGTGGACAAAATCCGTTACTGTAGGGGCGCAAAGCTTGCGCCCTCCGATCGATTGGGATATTATTCCCACGCAAGTCCCTAAACTGATCACACAGACAATAAGAGAGCCAGAGCCGTTCTCGTACTATGATTAATACTAGGCTTTCCCCTAGAGATTATGATCGCAGTTCCCAACTACATCAGTCCCCAAGAATATCTCGCTATCGAGCGCCAGAGCCAGATCCGTCATGAATACCGACGTGGTTTGGTTTATGCGATGGCCGGCGGTACGGATAATCACGATCGCATTGCCCTTAATCTACTCACTCTGGTTAACCTGCATTTCGGCGACTCTACAGACTGTCGGTTTCACTCGGGTAATGTCAAGGTTAACTATCAAGATCAGTTTTATTACTATCCCGATGCTTTTGTTACCTGCGATCCTCGCGATCGCCAAGATCGTTATCTGAAACGCTATCCGAAACTGATCGCGGAAGTGCTTTCCCCCAGTACGAACGCTTTTGACAGGGGCGAAAAATTCCAAGATTATCAACAGATAGAAACGTTAGAAGAATATGTATTAATTTCCCAAGAAATCCAGCGCGTGGAATGCCGTCGTCGTAATTCTCTGGGGATATGGGAAACGACTATTTACGAGACAGGCGATCGGGTAATCCTGTCAAGTATTAACCTAGAGTTAGCGATTGCCGATCTCTACCGGGGAATAGATTAAAGTTTGACATACCCCACGCCGTAAACGGACGTGGATTCTTCTAGCATCACTGCTGAGAATTTCTGGCTCAACGAGTCCACTTGAATTAGATTCCTGGCGAAATCCCACCCAGAGGTGGTTCTCTCCTCAGACTTTCGCGACCTTACAGAAGCCTGTTCTCCTATGCCCTACGATACCAGTTCAAAACCTCTAAAATAATTGGTTTCTTTGGTACTTGACGCTGAGAGCTTTTACCTATAGGAGCATTCCCCTATAGAACCCCATAACTCTAGTTTTCAAGGCTTCGGCCGTGAGCTTTTGCCGAACGGTGCGTTCATTCGGCGATGACTGGGTTTTTCAAGCGGTTGCTTACCCTGCCCGCTATTCTTAATATCATACATCCTATAAAATCGCCCTAAAGGGGCGAGGCTTTAAACCCAATTTTTCGGTAAACTACTCTCAAGGTCGTTGAGGCCTTGCTGCTTCAAATGGGAATGGGGCGTTGCTGAATCAAGGTATGAATGCCCACTGTGCATCGTATCCAAAAGTTAGTTTGGGTCTAGGTTTTAAAAATCCCACAAGAGAAGATTCATACTAAATCCAGTTATTAAAAACTGATTATTTATTCTCCCCTTTGCCTTTTGCTTGTCTGATATGTTACCTATACTCAACGGATTTAGTATCATATCTCAAATCAGCAACGCCAAATATCGCACCTCCCGTCAGGGGCAATTGCGATCGCATTTCAATTCTCCAAAGCAGTGATCGTTTCTTTTCTTCTCAATAAAACTAACCTTTCAATGGACAATTGGTCTGAATCTCGGTTTCGATTCAGAACACGATTATCCATCCCTGCTTCTGAGCTTGTTCCTTGGTATAGGAAACCCCATGAACTTTGATGCCCCCAGCATTTAGCAGCGTGATGATACCTCCCTCGTTGGATAGTTGTGCGTCCGCCCCGCCCAATGGTACCGTCACGATGCTCCCTGCTTTGAGGCGGATGTGGCGCAAAGGAGACTTGCGCTTCTGCTTGTCTGCCAAAGACCAACCGTTTAGATCGACAACATCCGGCGAAATATTGATCAGCGTCACCGACTCCTTGCCTGGATCTGCTCCCATCGGATTCACCAGTGCCGCCAGAATCCTCACGGCTGCCTCCACTGGCACCTCTTTAATAGCATCGCCCGTGCGATCATCGGTATGGAAAGATTGGGACTGGAAGGCAAGAAAGATGCCGATCCATTGGTTGCGGGAGGGGAAATAAATCAGCATTGCGCCATCCTGATAAACGCCGTTATCCCTTTGGAATCTGCCCACACTGCCCTGATTCATGTGGATGTCGTGAATACCGCTGCCTGGAACAAAATCAAAGTATTGGTCGGGGGTGGTCGGTTCTGGCCCCCAAGAGGCTCCGAAGGCGTACAAAACCGCATCTTCAGCTTGAATAGCCCGCTGAACGTACAAGTCAATCAATTCCTTTAAGTCATTGCCAGGTCCGGGAACGTCCGGGGGCAATGGCTTCATGTCTTCGGGACGGAACAAATTCCCGCGAATAAAATCCAGAGCCACACCTCCGGGTTGGCTTTCCAGTTTGTGGAATCCTAAACTGAAGTTCGCTAACTGATTTAAGATTGGGTGTTGAAAGGCATCATTGACTAGATACAGCAAATCCGAAGGGCTTTCTTGGGATTTGACGTTGATGGCGATGCGGTGTTTTTTCTGCCCATCGCTTACCAAAACCTGATAATGGGGCGAAGAATCGGTCTGGGGATCGATTTTGCGTTCCAAAGCCCGACATTTTAATACTCCATAGGTTGCTAGAGACATTTTTTCAATACCTCCTTTTGAGATAATCAGCACTAGGACTCAATCACTGAACCTGAATATTGACTGTGAACTGCTCAATTCCTCTAGTCTCAGGTTCCCATGAACGCCGCCGCCTGAGTTGAATCTGAGCCGTTCCAGTGGACTTCGCCCTAAAATGGAAGGTCCGCGTACCCCCACCGCCTGTACCAGATCCGGGTGCTACCGAGTAATCTGAACCGGGGAACTCGACAAGCTGATTGTCAACTCCGCTGATTTCCCAATGATAGCCGGTAGTGGGGTTTTCTGGGAGACGGATGGCAATTAAATCGCCCGCCTGCACCTCGAATGTTTTCCCCTGATCGCTGTCTAAAATTACAATTTCCGACATACCAGAATTCCTTCCTAATGAATTGTCACTATTACAGGCTGCATGGGCCGGGTTAGCTACGAGACAGATTAAGATCATCCCCAGGGTCAAAGCTATCCAGCGTACAGCAGTGAGGTTTAAATTGCTCAAATCCTTGAAAGTAGATTCGCGTTGAAACATGGAAGTTTTGAGTTAGAAATGAGGTTGGGAAACAGGTTAGATAAGCTTTATCACCCCTGCTCCTCCGAAAACAGTCGCATTTAATCAGATTTCCCTATCTCCTCAAGATAGAGTTTTGAGATAGCCTACGGTTCATTTTCCACTTGACGAATCGTCCAGAAATCGTCAGCTAGGTTATCGTCCAACAGATAAGCATAGGGGATGGTAAAGTAGCCTTGCATTCCCCAGTCTTTCCCCCAGGAGTTGCGGATGATAAACCGCCGTTGGCTATCATCATAACCGACGGCTAACACGGCATGACCCCCCAATAATTGTTCATTGGGAGACGGCATGGGGACGCGACCTGTTTGTTTCACCTCTTGACTTTCAAAGCTCTCGTAAACACTGAACCCAAAGACGAAGGGATAGCCGGATGCTAAACATCCCTTCATCTGATTGAGGTTTCGCACTAGCCGGCTGTAAAGAATTGCTTGGTGTTTGGCCGCGACTTCATAACATTTTGGGGTAGGTTTTTTAATAAACCTGACCTGATAATCAGGATCGTAGGGCCAGATGCCCTCAGGTCCCGGATGCTGTTTGGTTTTTTCCTCTGGACAAGCGCCTTGCTTGCCAACGCTTTTAATGCCATCACGAATCATGGCGCCGCTATCTTCGTTCACAGTCCCTTCCATGACCCGTTCGTTGTAGTAAATAAACAAGCGGGAAGGGGTAAAAATATCCGTCAATTTCTGCTTCATTTGATCGAACTCAAGGGCACTAGCAATGGCATTGGCGGTACAACTGCCCAACTGTTCTTGATCGTAGATGTGGGGACAATTAGGGCGGAGATCGACCTTGGCTGGTAAAGCTCTCAGTGCCGTAACGGGTGCAGCGTAAAGCAGATCTCGATGATCTGGTAAGTCAGGAACCCATCCATAACGTTTGTTTGTGCGTGTCATTTTTTCAACTCCTGTTTAATCTAAAAAAGATGTGAACTTTCTACTTTGTGGCATGGACATCTCAGAAGTACGATCGCTTCTTTCCTGTTTCAAAAACTGCGATCGCATTGTTGTCAAGTTGAGTAGCTCAAGGGAATTTCACCTCCTGTTGGATTTTAGCGATCGCGTATTGCCTTTTCAAAAAGCGATCGCCTTCCTCAATAAGCTCAGAAACATTTTCGAGAACGTCCGATCAAACTTGCGATAGCTGTTAGAGCAACAGCGCCACAGAGAACTGGTACAAGTTGCGGTGACGATGCTCCAAGTAGTACCAAGATTGCCAGTATCAAGGCACCAATGCCTGCACCCGCCACAATAACCCGCAGCTTGCTGCAAATATTGGGCTGACACTGAATGACCCAGGTTAAGGCGATCACAGCTAGGAAGACTGCAATCACTGCGACAGTTACCCAATTGGTCATTATGCCGAGGGCAACGATGAAAATTGTCAGTGAGACGGCACAGATGATAGCTAATGTTCGGCAGAGCCGTACTTTCTGCCAGTCTCCAGTCGGTGATGCTTCAACCTGGCTAGAATCGCCACCGAGCGCGTCAACCCGATTAGCAATCTGTTCAACATAACGGTTGAAAACAGGGAACCAACGGTTATTTTCGGGGATGGACTGCTGAACCCAGCGGAGATTGGATAATATGCGTTCTTCCGGTCCGAGCATTTCCTCTTTCGTCCGAACCGGAATCGTAAGCTGGAATGTGCCAAGGATGCGCCGCCATTTCCTTGAATGTTCTACAATCGCCAGGTTTTCCGACGGCGAGTCTTGCAGACGTGGCTCAATCGGAAGTTCTTTGCCTGTACTCGTCACTTGCCGGACAACTACCGTGAAAACCTCGTCTCGCCTTACTGTTGGGGGTAAATCGATTGACAGCAACCCGGCTAAATTGGTGTCCGATCCGGGTGGAATGGGTATATAGGTGATGCCATCCGTCGGGCAACGCAGAGTATGATCGTCGATCCGAATCAATCGGTGTGATCTGTACATCTGCACGGCCATTTCCAGGATATGGGTGACGCTGACACTTGGCAGATAGAGGGTTGCAAGGCTTCCGACTGGGGTGTTTCCCCAGTCAATCATCAATTCGTCCGGGATCTCATCAGGACCAAGATTTGCCCGTGTCGGTCGGATGTCAAAGGTATTGGGGATGCGGCGGGATGCGAGGTTGCCAGGATTTGGGGATTCAACGATCATGAGATTCCGCTGGGCGAGTTTGTCAGAGGATCCTGGAGTCGCATTGGGTGGAATCGGATCGGGATCAAAGGCAATTTCGGCAACGAGACACTGGTGCTTGTTGCGGATATGTTCATAGATTGTTTTACGATCCGCTGCTGGATAGGGTCCATCCATCGGTGATGCTTGGAACGGAAACTGAGGTTGGGAGGACTGGTTGATGTCTAACCAGCAACCGAAGTAGTTGTAACTCTCTGCCCCTGTTGTGTCGGGTTGAAGCGTCTGCACATTCGCTGGGTCAGGTTGGTCGTTCAGGGTCTTGGTTGGATCCGATGAATCAATTCGTGGTGCGGCAAAGCAGGGAATACTGATTACCTCGCCGCCCGCAATTCCTCCCTGAATTCCAAGGAGCGGGATGATCGTGCCGGCTTTTCCGCCGCGACGGTAGGTCGTTGACTGGTTGTATTCCAATGAGGTCGTCGAGGCTGGGAAAAGTCGAAAGAATACCCGCACGTCTTTCGCCTCTTTGATTTTCGATCGATAGTGTACCCGAGCGATCGCAAAGTTAAAAACAGGCGTCAGCGTCCCGTTGACTTTAACTTTTTCGGAGAGTTCTAGTTTGGATGTCTGCTGATCGATGGAGATATCGTCAAAGGTCTGTCCACCAGTGGTGCCATTGTTCAAGTTGGCAATCACTTGCTCGATGAAGTCCGGAGCCTGATCGGGCGCGTTCCCCATGGTCTTGCCAAACTGCGACTCGCCTGCCTTAATTTGGAACACCCGCAGATCTCCGCTCAACCAGGAAACTGGACCATCGACTTCGTAGGGATTGGGCTGCTTGATCAGGTAGATGGTCGCGCTACTCGACACAGTTGCGATCAACGCGGTAAGTGTTACATCCTCCACGTCGTTGACAAATCCGTCGGTGCCTGTGAAGCTAATCTGATAAGTCCAGGTTAATCTCTGCCGACGTTTGAGATGGCTTGGGTCTTCCACGTCAAGCGCAACCGCCTCGGCTGTCATTTGAGCGATGCTTGGGGCGATCGTCAGTGCAGGCTTGATGTTCGGCACACCAAACAGCGTTGCAGATGTGATGCCAAGCTCTTGGGCAGAGAAGCCATCGACAATCACATAAAAAGCTGCTTCAATCACTGCCGCCTGTCCAGGCTTCAGCATTGCTGCAATCTCGTCTTCACCGAAGGTGCTGCGATCAACGATAAAATGGCAGGACTTGACAATCGGACAAGCATAGGGTGAAGGTCCATAGTCCTGGCATAGTCCATCTAATAAAATCCTGTACTGCTCCATGTCGTTGTTGGCTTGAGCTTGCGTCGCTGTCCCTCCGCTGGGCCAGTATTGCTCCCATAGAGAAGGTGTCAGTGTTGCACTGGTGTCAGTCTGGCGTAATCGCCATTCGTCGGGAGTAACTGGTTTATCGCAGAGGGAAGGATCGATGACCATTTTCAGATCCGGCCCGCTGGGTTGTTGAACCATCAACGTCGGTGCTACGTGCCAACACCAATGCACTTCGCACTCAGGCACATTTGAGCTAGGGGCAAGCAAATTGCAACCCGCAGAATCAATCCAGATTTTTTCGGGGGTTTCTCCCTCTGCTATCATCAGATAGCACATCAGATGCGCCCTGATCCAGCATCCGTTATAGGGGAATTTGTAAGGAATGCAGGGATCGGTAGAGGAGCAGGGCACACAGGATTTCGCTTGCATCAGATTAAACAGTTCGACTGCCCTATCCCATGTGACGGGCGGATCGGGGGCGGATGGAGCCGGTGGCTCGGTAGGGCGATCAATGCCAAAGGATTGAGGGAGCGGTCGGACATCGATAATTTCAAAGTTTTGCTGGGTTGATGTAACCAGAATGGCAGCATCGTTCGCCAGTGCCGCTTGAAGTTCATTCAACATCTTCTGAAAATCCGGATGATTGCGCGGCAGATAGTGGCGGGCTTGAGAAGTATAGAAGGTAACATAAACAGCTTCTTCACTTTCATTTATTCGCCAAACCTTGGCAGCTTCGGGAACAGATAATTTTGTGATGATATTTGTCTCAGAATCGATTTCTACATAGACTGGCCTGTTATTTCTCTGAAGGTAATCAACCATTCGTGCCCAAACCGTCGCAGGGGGATAGCTTAGGTCTAAAAGACCTACTCGATCGCCTTCAAAGTTCACCGTCATAACCTGTGATTCTTGGGATGGAAGGGATCTCAGAATTTCCCTAGATGGAGACAGTTTCCTGATCTTATCTATCAGTGCATTAGAATTAGACATTTTTAGTTCCTCCGTATGTAGTTGATTGTTCTATAGCGGTTCTCACACCTGTGCCGTAGCTGTGATAAGTTTCCCGAAACCGAACCTGTTTAAAAATAGGGCTAATCCAGAGTGCCGTCACCCCCAATCGTTTCAGATAGCCGATTTTGCTCTCTAACCCCTTGAGCGTCCCTCCCACATATTTGACTCCTGCTTCGCGCTGCTCGGGCTGCATCCGCCTCTGTTTTCACGGCATTTTCCGCACCAGCGGCACTGTAGGCTGGGGTTGTCCCGCTCCGGACTAAATTCCCCTCGTTGTCCTTGTACCCGTTTTCACGACCATCGGAGAAGCGATCGAGCATCAAGAAATAGAACGCTTGGTCTTCCCAGGCGATCGGCGACGGGAACAATCCCCCCGCTGGTGATAGGGATGCAAAATTTAGTTGGCTTAAGCGTTGAACGGTTGTCGTCATGGTATTTTTCCTCTCAATTTTTCAAACTCCTCATCCTGTCCGCCGCTCTTTCAATTCCTACTTAAAATGCTTTTTTCTGGGGATGAGGTCGTTGGTTTATTCCCTCTTTTTTGACCGTCTTCATGTATATTTTTTGACTTTCTGATGCTCTTCTTATAGGGTAAAGTGAAAGTATAGTAAAGCGCTGTCAAATTTTCAAAACTTAATTTTTCCGAGTCTGTCCACTCACTTATTTTTAACAAAGGTTAAGGACTCCCTCTCAAATAGTTTTTGATAAGTTCGATTCTTCCTTTTGGCTTCCTGGTATCTCTTGAAGCTACACTTTCAGCGATACCGAGCCGAAGCGATTTTTTTAAGATCGAATAATTGCAAAATCGGCGCTGCTATTTCCCGTTATCAACCCATCGACCGCATGAAAATGCTTGTCATAACTAAATAAAGCCAGATTATATTGTAGAGCCATCGCCGCGATCCACATATGGTTAGTGGGAATCGGATTGCCCTTTTTCCTCAAGTCACAATAAACTCTAGAGTAATATTCGGCGGTATCGCAATCGATCTCGCGTAGCGAGCGCTTTGCGTTCGCAAAACAGTTAATTTTGGATATTTCCAAAAATTGCTTAAGTTCCCTTCGGTTATATTCCTCTCTAGAACCAAACGCAAAACCACCATATAATTCCTCTAAAATTACACTATTTAAACCAATTAAAGGCTTGTTACTAATAACCTCAACTGCTTCAAAAATATTACGTTTAAAAGCGGTGTAAGCGTTGGTATCCAGTAGAATCGGTCTTAGCTCCACAAACTTTCCTCAACCTCTCGAAAGGCTTCTGTATTTTGTAAAAAATCTATCTCATCCGCCTCTGTCCAAGTTCCGGCTAATTGAGATAATAAAGTCTGATCGGAATCGACATTATTTGTTTCTAAATCCTGCAATAAAAATTTGATCAGTTTTAACTTTTCATCTTAAAATTGAAAATTAACAGGGATAGGAAAGCCTTATAACTGGAGGATCATGGCTAAAATTGTCGGTGTTCATGGCATCGCGCAAGAATTTAGGGGTAGCAACACGATTTCTGCTGAGTGGTTGCCAAGTCTCAAGGATGGATTGAAACTCGCGGGAACCGAGTTAAAGTCCGATACCGATTTTCGTTGTGCGTTTTACGGAGATATTTTTCGAGGAAAATCGAAAGCGATCGGTATCCCGAACTACGATGTTAATGATGTCGATTCCGATTGGGAAAAAGAATTACTCCAGTTGTGGTGGCAAGAAACGGAACAAGTGGAAAATAATCATCCCAATGCGGATAGCCTTTTGAGAGAAAAATCTACCCCAAAAATTATCCAGAGAGCTTTGTCGGGGTTAAGTGAATCTCGGTTTTTCGGTGGCGTTGCCGAGAAATTGGTTATTTCTTATCTTAAGCAAGTGGGGAGCTATTTACACGATCGAAAGCTAAAACAGCAGATTCAAGAGCGAGTAATAAAATGTATCGATGAAGATACGCGGGTACTTGTAGCTCATTCTCTCGGTTCGATCGTCTGTTACGAAACTTTATGTCAGCATCCAGAATGGCCTATTAAAGTCTTTGTCACTCTCGGTTCTCCTTTGGGGATAAGACAATTAATTTTCGATCGACTGCAACCATCCCCCCGCAATAACCTGGGGTGCTGGCCCGGAAATGTGGAAAGATGGGTGAATATCGCAGACGATGGCGATGTGGTGGCGTTGACAAAGCAACTCAACCCTTTATTTGAGGGAACTGTCGAGGATAAGCCAGTTTATAATGGTTGCGAGGCTCACGATGCCAAAAGCTATCTTACGGCGGTTGAAACTGGGGAAGCGATTCGATCGGGGTTAATCGATTGATGGGTAATGGTATGGATGAAGAAATCAAGTATTATCTAATTGCTTGTGGGACAAAGGATTACAAGAACTTAGACCCTGACAAGCAATTACCCAGCGTCGAGACGGATTTAGAACTGGTAGTCGATCTGTTTACTCGTGATTTTGGATACCAGCGAGTGTTAACCGATTTAGATATTAATCCGAAAAAAGACGAAATTCCTCTCAAATTTGCTCAATGGCTTCAACAAAATTGCCGTGAAACCGATATTGTCATTTTTTATTATTCCGGTCACGGCGAGTATATACTGGGGGATAGACATTATCTTTTACTGGAGGATACCGATCCTAAACTAATTGGACAAACGGCTCTATCGACCGAAGATTTAGTTCGTCCTCTCAATAATGATGGGGTTCGGATAGCGCAGATACTGTATATTATCGATACCTGTTGCTCGCAAATGGGAGCGGTGGAAGTTACAAAATTCGCTGCTGGCTCGATCGGGATATATCGATCGAGCAAAGAAAAAAATATTGCCGTTCACACGATCGCCGCTTGTCGTGCCAAACAAGAGGCTAAAGAGAGTGTATTCTCTACCGTTTTGGCAGCAGTTTTGAAAGATTTTTGTCAACAGTCTCGTAATCGATATATTTCCCCCGGTGAAATTGTAGGCAAAGTTAATGAAAAAATTCCCGACTCAATGCCACAAGACGTTGTACATAACCTGACGGGATCTGAAACGGTTGCAAAATTTTTTCCAGTTATTCCTAAAACGATACGAACTTGGGAAGAAAAACGCCTTGAATTGACAGAAGAATTATTGAATGAATTTAAAAAACATTTATCAAAAAATTTACTTTTTATCAATTCATTTTTATTAAATAGTAAATTTTTAGAAGAGTTTATTTTGGACGATCTAGAACTTAAAAAACAATTAAAAAAATTATCAAACAAGCCGGTTATAGAGGGTATCTGTCCTCTCATAGCTTGTTCCGATTGGTGTCGAACTAGGTTATTAGAAGAAGATAGGATTAACCCGTCGATTGATGCTATCGAAGCTTGGCAGTCTAGGGTTATTAAGTATCGAGAAAATGCGGATTTAGATAAAATACAAAATGAAGTCAGGCAGTCCTGGGAAAAATTCAAGGAACGTATTAATCGAGAAGAGCTGAGACTTCAAATTGAAATAGAACAGGATCTCGATAAAGATAATAATACTGGAAGGGTGTTCAACTCATTTCACTTAAGAATGAATCTTTGGATTAAAAGTCAACATCGCCCCTTAGGAAGATTTGCTGAAAACGAAAAAATTGAATTAAATAGCGAAATAGAATCTTGTCCAGAAAGCCAGACATTTCTCGCTAATTTAATTCGCAAAGCTCGTTATAGTTTGCCGAACAAAGTAAAGCTAAATCTCGAAATTTTTCTGCCAATAAAAGTTTTAAAATACCCTCTGGAAGAATTTCAATTTAAGCGGGGTACAATGTGGAGATCCCTAGGATACGAGTATCCTGTTTTTATTAACTCCTTCGATCGCTATTTTGATGAAGATTTCCGAGAGATACGCGACGAGATCGAGGAGATCAAGAGAGCTTTATGGGAAAATAATAGCGATCTTGACCAGAAAGATTACTACATCGGAACCGAACCATCGATCGCCGATCTGGAAGATATCGTGGAATCCCTGCCGATCGCCGTCTGGAGTCGAAACGCCAATCAACCGATGACAGATAACGATCTAAAACCCTCGGAATGGAGAAACTGGCCTGATAATATCAAAGAATTACGCAGAAACAAGCGAAAAATCGCCCTTTTCTGGGACGATCTATACCCCAAACCCTCCCCGAGACCAAGACCTCTAAACACGAGAGTGGTGGAATCCAATGGCCAATAAACCAGTTACCAAACCAGAAGACCTTCGCATCTATCGGGGTTTGACCCTGAGCGCCGATAGTTTACCCACACCCAAAGAACAAAGAAAACACCTCGATCGCATCCCACCGCCACCTCCTTGGCGCAGTTTTAGCCTGTCCCCGGAAGAATGGACAAAAGCGGCAAAATCGCAGAAAATACCGCCCGAAGAGGGAAAAATCGACCCTAGGGCTTTAGGATTCGTCGCGGATAGGAAAGCGGTGGAATTGGTGAATGCTGCCCTCTGCTTGCGTCGTCCCCTACTGATCGAGGGCAACCCCGGCGCCGGCAAGACTTCCCTGGCCTACGCAGTCGCCCGGGAATTGGGATTACCCGGCCCCTACCGTTGGTCGATCGTTTCCCGCACCACCCTTAAAGAGGGTCTTTATGCCTACGATGCGATCGGACGGTTACAGGAAGCTTCCCTACAAAGACAGAAAGTGGGAGAGGGGGGAGAGTACGAGGAGCCGGATATCGGCAGCTATCTAAGATTAGGTCCCATGGGGATGGCTTTTTATCGATCCCTTCCAGGACGACCGGCAGTGCTGCTAATTGATGAGATCGATAAAAGCGATATCGATATGCCTAACGATCTCCTCCATATTTTCGAGGAGGGATTTTTTGAGATCCCAGAATTGACACGATTAAAAACCGGCGACCAATCGGTTCTTCCCTATCGCGGTCAACAGGATGACAGCGAGGAGAAAATCAAGATCGATCGAGGTTGTGTGTCTTGTCAGGAGTTCCCCCTAGTATTCATGACCAGTAACGAGGCCCGGGAGTTTCCCCCTGCTTTCCTGCGTCGATGTTTGCGTTTAAGACTCGAACAACCCGATAACGAGGATGATTTCTATCGGATACTAGAGCAACGTTTCCCCCCGGAGCGCCTGAATCAATTGGACGAACCGGCCAGAAATCTGATCCGGGAATTTCTCGATCGAATTAAACGCAAAGACAAACTAGCCACCGATCAACTGCTCAACGCGGTCTATCTGTTACTACAGGGAAACGACCTCACCGCCACCGATCGCCAATCGCTGCTAGACACCATCTTTAAATCCTTGCAAGGGTAGGGGGAGAGATGGAAGGGAAGAAAGCCATCTGGTGGGAAGACGAGAGGGAAATGGCAGAACTGATCTGGTGCGCTGCTTACCTCGATCGAATTATCGCGCCTTGGTCGATTGAGCAGCCTGAACAGTCGGAAGCAAACTCATCTAATGATCAGGAGGATAACCGGTCATCCGGCAGCGGTGAAGAAACCCCTCCCCCCGGAGCGATCGAGTCAACGCTCCCCGTTGCCTATCCCGAAAACATCGATCGCCCGACGCAGACACCCCGGAAGCGCGATTCGGTCGAGAGCGATCGTTCTTCTCCCGTTCGCGTCCCCGATCCCTTTCCGATACCCGAACCCACCGCCATCAGTAAGGCAATTCTCCCCCTAGCGCGTCGCGTGCCTGGATTACGGGCCGACGAGTTGGATATCGAGGTTACAGTGGAACGGACGGCCGAAGCGGGGGGATTACCGATGCTCGCTTTCCGACCCCCCCTAGAACGTTGGTTAGAGGTTCACCTGTTGATCGATCGCTCTCCCCCGATGGAATTTTGGGGAGATCTAGCGGGGGGAATGACCACCCTCTTCCGTTGGCAAGGCTTTTTTAGGGATGTGCGGGTTTGGTGGTTCGAGACCGGTGAAAATGAAGCTCGTTTGCTTTCCGGTGCGGGGCAAATCGAACGGAACCCT
Organism: Microcystis sp. M049S2; assembly: GCF_020245625.1. Taxonomy (NCBI): domain Bacteria; kingdom Bacillati; phylum Cyanobacteriota; class Cyanophyceae; order Chroococcales; family Microcystaceae; genus Microcystis; species Microcystis sp. M049S2. The sequence continues at coordinate 18,729 of NZ_JADBUN010000131.1, forward strand.
CGCAGTCTGGTTGCACCCTCTGGAAACCGACTTTTTATCGTCCTAACCGATACTTTGGGGAAAGCTTGGCGATCGGGGTCTGCCTTCGCCACCCTAGCGGATCTGGGAAAAGAACACCCCGTCACCATTGCTCACATTTTCCCGCAGGAGCTATGGCAACGAACCGCTTTAGAGGGAGCGATCCTCCGGCCTTTGATTGCACCGGGTCCCGCTTCTGCCAATGCAATACTGCAAGTGGGGGAAAGACTCCGCACGAAGCAGATTCTCTATCGGTTCCCTATTTTCAATCTATCCCCCGCTCACTTTGCAACCTGGGCGAAATTTATCGCTGGGAGCGGTGGTAACTCCATTCAGGGGGTTTTAATGGGAGCAACCACTGCGGGGGTGAATATGGGTGAAACCGGAGAAGAAGAGGCAGCCGCTCCGGAAGCGGAATCCCCGGAAGAGTTATTGAGAGGCTTTTTAATCGATGCCAGTCCTTTGGCCCGAGAACTGGCCAAAGTGCTGGCGGCCGTTCCCCTGATTCCTCCGGTGATGCGATTGGCACAGCGGCGATTTTTACCCGATAGTAAACATTGGCATCTAGCGGAGGTCTTTTTTAGCGGACTGGTCGAAAAATCTACCTTTAGTCCGGAGGGAGCGACGGTTACGGATGCTTGGTACGATTTTTACCCCGGCATTCGTCAGCTACTGTTGGCAGATAGTGCCAACCGGCGCACGATCGATATTTGGCGCGGCATCGGCGATTATATTCGCGACCATTACGGCGAATTTCGCGATTTTTCGGCTCTAATCCCCAATCCACAGGGTTCTCTAGCGGATGCAGTCAGCGATCGCTCTCTCTATTTCGCTGAGGTGGACGCGGCTGTTCTCCGCACTTGGGGGGGAGAGTACGCCGATATCGCCCAAAACATCGAGGAGAGAGTGAGGCAGCGAAAACAGGAAATCTTGACCCCGGAAAAACTCCTAAAATTCACCTTCGAGACCCTATACGTCGATAAACGGGGAGAAATTACCAAAACAGAATCCCGCAAGGCCTACTACTACCAAGAACCCCTAGGGGAGGGAATCGAACCCCTGACTATGGTTGCTATCCCGGGGGGAACTTTCCTGATGGGTTCACCGGGAGAAAAGGACGATAAGAAGTCTGAAAAACCCCAACACCCCGTGAGCGTCAGTGCTTTCTACCTGAGCCAGACTCTGATTACCCGGGCGCAATGGCGGTTCGTGGCCCACCTACCGAGGGAGGGAAAAGACCTCGATCCAGACCCTGCGGAGTTTAAGGAAAGCGATAACAACCCCGTCGAGCGCGTGAGTTGGTACGATGCGATCGAATTCTGCGCCCGTCTGTCCCGTCACACGGGAAAAAATTACCGTTTACCGAGCGAGGCCGAGTGGGAATACGCTTGTAGAGCGGGAACAACCACCCCCTTCCACTTTGGCGAGACGATCACGGCAGAACTGGCGAATTACAATAGTTCAAAGGTCTATCAACAAGAAAAGCCGAAACAATCCCCAAATAAAACCACCCCCGTCCGCTCCTATCCCCCCAACGCCTTCGGGCTGTACGATATGCACGGGAATGTTTGGGAGTGGTGTTTAGATCCGTGGCACGGTGATTATCAAGGCGCACCGCCCACAGACGGGAGCGTTTGGGACGAGACAAATAATGATAATCGTTATGAAAACTTATTAAATAGTATAAATAAACTCTTGACAGATGACCTATATTGTGTCTTGCGGGGCGGTTCCTGGGGCAACTATCCTTTTAACTGCCGTTCCGCGTTTCGCCTCAACGTCTTCCGCCGCGTCAACCGCAACGACAGGATCGGTTTTCGGGTGGTGTGCGGTGCTGGGAGAACCCTGTAACCCTTTTCCCCTTTTTTTCCCTCTTTTCCCTCATTCCCTTTTCTGGAATTTTTTTAGGCAAGCTATAGTACAAGTGTATTAGTTTAGGGTGTCAATTACCTGGGGTTTGGGGGTGGATAAGTAGCTGGTTATAATTAAATTAAAAATGGATTTTAGGTTCGATCCCCCTTAGGGACTTGCGTGGGAATAATATCCCAATCGATCGGAGGGCGCAAGCTTTGCGCCCCTACAGTAACGGATTTTGTCCACAATGTAGGGGCGAACTGCGTTCGCCCAAAAGGTACATTATCAAAGCGCAAGTCCCTTAGTACTAGGGTTGATTCATAGTAGGGTTGATTCATGAATCAACCCTACCCTTAGTCCCCCCTTAATAAGGGTGGTGCCGATCCCCCCTGCCCCCCTTGATAAGGGGGGTGCCGATAGGCGGGGGGATCTCCCTTGATAAGGGTGGTGCCGATCCCCCCTGCCCCCCTTGATAAGGGGGGTGCCGATCCCCCCTGCCCCCCTTGATAAGGGGGGTGCCGATAGGCGGGGGGATCTCCCTTAATAAGGGTCGTGCCGATCCCCCCTGCCCCCCTTGATAAGGGGGGTGCCGATAGGCGGGGGGATCTCCCTTGATAAGGGGGGCATCTGATAATTTTTAACGCCTACCTACTTAAAAACAAACTTGAGTCAACGTGAAAAAACTGTCCTAACTTTATAGCTTGTTTTTCTGTTATTATTTGTTGACCAATAAGAATATCAGAAACTATGGTTTTTGAACCTAGTATATCTGATAAATCTTTTTCTTGTAAGTTGTTAGCTTCCATGAGTTCCCAGAGTATTGAATGGGGTTCTGATTCTTCAAGGGGATAATGATCTTGTTCGTACTTTTCGATTAAAGTCAAGAGTAAATTTAACAAAGTGGTTTCTTCTAGACTGCGATTTTCTCGATGAGATAAGGCCTCAGCTAGGTTAATAGCCTGTTCGTTTTCTGCCTCGTTTTCTATCACTTTTGGTAGATACTTGGCTAGTAACCTTCCGTAGGTATCACGGTTTAAAGTAAGGGTCATTTTTCCACTCATCTTTGTCATACTCTGCGTGAGTCAAAATGTACTTGATATAAATTACTTGGTCTTTGTAAACGATATCTACAATTAAACGATAGCGATTACCTTTGATATTAAAAACCGTGAAATTACCAACAGCTTCCGCTTGAGAATACACAGCTTGAACTTCAGCCAGGTTTTTCCACTCTGCTTTACTAGCAATTTTATACCAAGTATTAATGGCATTAACAGCATCGGCGTGTTTTCCAGAAAATTGCCGCAGTTTTGTACGGCTGATGATGTGCATATTCTTATTGATTTAGAATAGCTCTTGTATTCTAGTTTATCATAGCCTTATTTGCGCCACCAACCCGAAAACCAACACCACAAGCGACGTAAGGGACTTGCGCTTTGATAATGTACCTTTTGGGCGAACGCAGTTCGCCCCTACATTGTGGACAAAATCCGTAAGGGACTTGCGCTTTGATAATGTACCTTTTGGGCGAACGCAG
>NZ_JADBUN010000132.1:0-41660 GCF_020245625.1 Microcystis sp. M049S2
CGTACCGTGGGACACACGGAATCGGGCTTCTGAAATGGGGCGAAAGTCTGTGGACTCTGTGTAAGACAGTACATGGTTTTTTAACTGTGGTATGCGACGGTGGTGGAAGCAGAAACTTAAATCGTGAGGTTTAGGAATCGCCGCACTTTTAGGGCGGCGAGGATGTCAAGCTACTGCCCTTACCTCCTTATTGTTTTTCTGGCTTTCATTTTAAGTTTTACCACATTTATAAGTGTATCCTAAGAGTGCGATCGCAGCGATTCACAGGAGAAGGAGTCTCAAGTATTTTCCCTGTTTTACTCCTTCTCAGGCGAACTATCGTCTTCCGTAAGGGATTGTAGCGCGGTATGTCGGATTCGCCTTTGTGTTCTCCCTTGACTGCCCCTCAACGCGATCGCTAACCCAAATTAAGCACGATTATATTGCCATAAAGCCGTAGAGGTTTGGTCTCCAACCCCTTGAGGACAAGATAGGCTGCACCCGCTCATTCTGTCGGTTGGAGAGGGGAAACCCGTTACTGATTCTGCTCACAGAGAAGGACTAATTTTATTGGTGTAGAATAGAGACAATTATTGAGAGAGAAAGAAAATGAGCACTATTTCCCTTGAAATTCCTGAAGAAATCTTAATTAGTCTCAAAGAAACTCCTGAAAATCTATCAAGAGAATTAAAAATATTGGCAGCCGTTAAACTTTTTGAACTTGACAAACTATCTTCAGGACGTGCAGCCCAATTAGCCGGAATGTCACGAGTAGAATTTTTAACTATTTTGGGGCGTTATCAAGTCTCCCCTTTTTCTTTAACGACTGAACAATTGGAACAAGATATTGTCAATGCCTAATCCTCAAGTCATTGTCAACACCTCTCCTCTACTGTACTTACATCAAGTGGGCTATTTGGAATTGCTCCAACGCTTGTATTCTCAAATCTTGACTCCTCCAGCAGTAATCGAAGAATTAGCAATCGGTAAAAATAAAGGAATTGATGTTCCCAATATTCAGGCAATTGAATGGATTTCAATTACTCTGGTTAAATTAGTCAGTCTAATTCCAGCTATTATTGATTTAGGGCAAGGAGAAGCTGAGGTCTTAGCTTTGGGATTAGAAAATCCAGGTAGTTTACTGATTTTTGATGATCAGTTAGCCCGACGTATTGCCAATTTATATCGCTTGAAATACTCAGGAACGCTTGGTGTTTTAGTTAAAGCGAAGCAGCAGGGCTATCTATCTTCTGTTGTTCCCGTTATTGCTAAGTTACGCCATCAAGGAATGTGGCTAACTGATAAGTAGTCGTGCAAAATTAATTTCCTAGTGAAGATAGGCAAGAGGCAAGAGGCAAGAGGCAAGAGGCAAGAGGTGGTTAGATATGTGTAATTAATTTTGCTTAGGTACTTAAAGTTGTCAATGATGTTCTTCGATTAGCTGGAGAGTAAGTATGCTTAAAAAAAAGGCTCTTCGTTACTTGGTATGGTTCGATAGGGGAGCATAAATCGACTAAATCCTTATCTGGCAAGAGACTTAATTGATTAGTTCGCTCTAGATCAAAAACAATTGACAAAAATCGCCAAATGTCTTTCTCTATAAGAGTTTCATTCCTTATAATCCTGTACGTTGCATAAGACAAACCGAAGAACCATCTGGGTTGTAATAAACCTACACCTGTCAGCATCCCACACCCCATCACCCCACTTCCCCGGGTTGAGTTAGCGGGTTCGGCTTCGATCTGTCAGAATACAAGTATTGAAACAACCCTTTTAAGAGGCTTCATGGTGGAAGTTAAAGTCGTCCCCCCGAAACGCAATTGGGTTCAGACGTGGTGGCAATCCCTGAATTCCTTATCTCGCTTACTGGTGATTGCTCTAGCTGCACCACTTGTCGTCCTGAATGTCTGGGCATTATCGGCAATTTTTGGCTATTTTGAATCTTTATTTGTTATTTTACTGATAGCGGCCGTTCTATCTTTTCTCTTGGGTTATCCGGTGACTTGGTTGGAACGTCAGGGATTAAAACGGGGTTTAGCTGCGATCGTGGTTTCCCTGATCACGATTTTAATTTTTGTGGCCGTGGGCATAACCCTAGTTCCCCTAGTCTTCACCCAAGCACAGCAATTTGTCAACAGATTGCCAGAATGGTTAGACTCGGGACAGCGCCAACTGATGCAACTAGATACCAAAATCGACACGATGAATCTACCGATTCCGATCAGTTTCGATGGTGTTATCGCTCAGTTTAACAGTCGTTTAGGGGCAGAATTGCAAATTCTAGCGGGAAGAAGCGTTAATTTAGCCCTTAATCTCACCGTTTTTACCGTGGTGCGAGTGCTTGATGTGCTGCTAACCATTATCCTCACCTTTTATCTACTTCTCCACAGTCCCGATATCTGGAGGAGTATTATCCAATGGTTGCCCAAACCCGTCCAACAACCCTTTTCTCTAACCCTACGCTTAAGTTTTCAGAATTACTTTGTCGGACAGGTGATTTGTGCCACCTGCATGGCCCTGGGATTAGTCACGGCATTTTTATCGATTAAAGTCCCTTTTGGTCTCCTATTCGGCCTCTTGATTGGCACCATGGCCTTAATCCCTTTTGGGGGAACTGTCGGCATTGTCACAGTGACAGCTTTACTAGCTTTGCGCGATATTGGTTTAGCTCTGCAAGTTTTAGCCGTAGCTGTAGTGGTGCAGCAAATTGTCGAAAACGGCATTGCTCCCCGGATTTTGGGCAGTGTCACGGGGTTAAATCCCTTTTGGGTGTTGGTTTCGGTCTTGACGGGGGCGCGAGTGGGCGGTTTACTGGGGGTGATTGTCGCGGTTCCCATGGCAGTAATGATTAAGGAAGCTTTGGAGGTTATCCGTCAAGTGACACCAGAGGAGACAAAATACGGGATAATTAAACCCTCTCTCCCCCTAGAATCGGAATCCTCTAGCGAGGTAGTTTCTCGCTGAAGAATGACTGACGGCATGATCTAGGGCGATGTGAGCAGTAATATTGGCCGGGATAAATCGGCAATTTTCTCGCAGGTTCTTGGCTTTTCTCCCTCGATCGAGTTATGATATCCATATTGGTAGATTAACTCCACTTGCCCTGATCGCCGTCCCTGGCGGATGCCTTGCCAGTCTCTGGAGTCTGACTTATGGGCAGATTAGCTAACCAATTGTCTCTAAACTCGGATAATTTTAAGAACGGGTCATTGTCTATCCCGATAAATAAGCAAAAAATCGATATTTTGGTTAAATAGGCTACATTAACAGCCAAGTTTCTATCGTAAGCTCGAAGTTAAGACATAAAGTCAATATCACCCTCCGATTGCAATGAGAAAATGTTTGAATCGCTTAATATTTGGGCTTTTCAGACATTTTTTTTGTGGATTGATACTAAATCCAGTTATTAAAAACTGATTTAGTATGACATGGACAAAAACCAACAGACCATGATCTGGAGAGATCGTCAAGAAAAGTATCAGAGTGAACTCTTGGAAAAGAATTGGTAAAATATAATTAGTAGGGAGAGTATTGCTGTTAATGTTTCGCTTTTTAACGAGACGTTAACCAAGCTCAAAAGCAAAAAATAGCAGTAATTTGCCAAAAGCTCAAAGCCAATGGCTGACTGCTCTATACATCTCTCGTATTCTTTACTTGTCGAGTTCAACACGACCCCTTTATGGAATCAAGCAACCCGTCAGGGAAGACTTCCGAACCTCCTAGTCATAGGTGGGCCAATTTACTCGGAACCATGATCGCAATTCTGACCCTAACGTTACCCTTGTTAGCGATTGGATATAACTCCACGCCTAACTATACCGAAGAACCCCTTACCGGTAACACATCCTACTCCCTAACGAGGCAAATGAGGTGACAGAATTGAGATAGACGATTGCCAAGGTAAAATTTTTTTTCTTCGTCCCGATCCCCCTTATGGGTAAAATTTGGATCGGAGTTAATCAAAGTGTGTTTTAATTTTGCTTGCGCTTTTAGGTGACTCTAAAGGCGCTATTGTCTTGTATTTGGAGAAAGCTTGTGGATTTATCGCGCATTCCTGCCCAACCGAAACCCGGTTTAATTAACGTTTTAGTGGAAATTACCGCCGGTAGTAAGAATAAATACGAGTTTGATAAGGATTTAAACGCCTTTGCTCTCGATCGCGTTCTCTATTCTTCGGTACAATATCCCTGTGATTATGGTTTTGTTCCCAATACCCTCGCCGATGACGGCGATCCTTTAGATGGTATGGTGATCATGGATCAGCCTACTTTCCCCGGCTGTGTGATTACGGCGCGTCCCATTGGTATGCTAGAAATGATCGATGGTGGTGATCGCGATGAAAAAATTCTCTGTGTTCCCGCTAAAGATCCCCGTTATGCAGAGGTAAAATCTCTCAAAGATGTCTCTCCCCATCGCTTGGAGGAAATCGCCGAGTTTTTCAAAACCTATAAGAATCTAGAGAAAAAAGTCACAGAAATTCTCGGTTGGAAAGATGTGGACGCAGTAAATGCTTTAGTTGAACAGTGTATTGCTGCTTATAAGTAAGGTTTGCGGCAAAAAGTTTGTTGCTGGGGTTAGGGGTTAGGAGTCGGGGGATAGGGTGATAGGGTGATAGGGTGATAGGGATTTAGGGGTTTAGGGGTGTTGAGGTTTTAGGGTTTTAGTTGAAATTCTCCCACTTCCCCACTTCCCCCACTTCCCCCACTTCCCCACTTCCCCCACTTCCCCACACCCCACACCCCACACCCCATACCCCACACCCCAATTTATGCGAATAGAAACCTTAAAATCGGGTTTAATCGTCTCCTGTCAAGCTCCAGTGGATTCATCTCTGCACGATCCCATAATTATTGCTGCCATGGCTCATGCTTGTGTGGATAGGGGTGCTTGTGGGGTAAGAATTGATAGTCCCGCTCATCTGAAAGCCACCCGTCAACAATTGCCGGATATACCGATAATTGGACTCTGGAAACGCAATTATCGCGATTGTTCGGTATATATTACTCCCAAATATCAAGATGCTCTCGCCATTGCCGATGCGGGTGCCGATATAATTGCCTTGGATGCTACCCCCAGAAAGCGTCCCGATGATGAAAATTTAGCCACAATTATCGATCGTATTCATCAAGAAACTGGTAAATTAGTCATGGCAGATATAGACTCGATCGAAAGTGCTATTTATGCCGTGGCAGCTGGTGCTGATATTGTCGGTACAACTCTTTACGGTTACACAGAAGCCACTAAACACCTGCAGCCGCCGAGTTTTTCTTTCCTAGAAGAATTAGTTACTAAGTTATCAGTTCCTGTTATCTGTGAGGGAGGAATATCGACTCCAACAGAAGCAAAAAAAGCCCTAGAAGTTGGTGCATATTCGGTAGTTGTCGGCACGGCAATTACTGGGATTGATTTAAAAACTACCGCTTTTTTACAAGGAATTTCATCAAAGGATTAATGGGAGGGACAAAAAACAAAAAGTTTAGCCGCGCCACCCAAAATGGCGACAACTAAAGGGATTAGAATTTCCCAGTTAGTAAATTCCTGATAGGCAATCCGTGCCGTTAATCCCTTGATTTCAGGGGTCAATCGCTTATGTAAAGCTTTAATATTTCCTTTTAACTCTCCCTTGAGTTCGGCCTTTCCGATTTCTAATTTTGTGAGACGTTCATCGATTTTGTCGAATTTTTGAGTAACATCTCTTTGTAGGTTTGGATTCCCTTCATATAAGTCTTACTAACTATATGGTCGCCGATAAACTGACCATCCATGCTACGCACCGACCGGGTGAAAGAAATTAGGTAAATCTAACACCGTATAAACTCCTCGTCAATAGCAAATCAGGTTATACTTCATCTTTCTGGGAAACGTCGGAGATTTTACCTCACCTCAACTGTAGCACTGGCATCATTGCCCAACACATCGACTAAGCAGACAGCGATCGCTCGTTTCCCTGCTGTCAACCCCGGTGCAGTCTTAACGAGTAATTTAGATAGTCAACAGCTTATCAACCCCATGTTTCCCTATTCTAAGCGCACAATCTCTCCACCTCTGGCTAGAGATAATTCTGCTGCCTGGAGGATTTTGACTAATTCCGTCCCTACCGATCCCGAAGATACAGGAGAATTAACACCCGTAGCCACCGACTCTAAAAAATGTTCGCACAATGCTTTCAGTGGTTCACCATCGGCAATAGGGATAGATTCCGTCTCCTGTCCCCGGGGAATAAAATAGGCTTCCTGACGTTCAAAATAGCCCTTTTGTCGGGTTAAAGGCGATCGAGAGTCTAATTCATTGAAAATTAAAGTCCCTTCGCTGCCAACCATCCCTAAACGTCGCTGTTTATCGGGATTCAACCAACAAAGGTGAATAGTCGCTTGAAAACCATCGCCATAGATCAGGGTTAACCAGACTAAATCGGCTAGATTAGGTTGTAGCCAAACTGTTCCTCGCGCTTGCACCGATACTGGTGTATTATTTAACCAATGATTAAAAATCGAGATATCGTGAATAGCCAGATCCCACAAAGCGGACACATCCTGACGCACTGGACCCAGGTGGGTGCGGGTGGCATAACCATAAAGAGGTTTACCGATGCCACCGGATTGCAGGACTTTTTGTCCGGTGATAACGGCCGGATGAAAAAGATAGGTATGATCAACTAATAAAATACGCTGTTTTTGCACCGCTAATGCCGTTAATTCGGCACATTCTTGGGAATTGAGGGTTAAGGGTTTTTCGGCCAGAACGTGATAACCTAAATTAAGAGCATCTTTAATCAGGGGATAATGGCTGATGGCGGGAGTAACGACGACTACGGCCGAGATTTCGGGGTGATTGCGAATAGATTCCCAGTCATTGGCTAAAATAACCTTATTAGTATCGAGATTAAATTGATCGCGACAGAGACGGAGTTTTTCGGGGGAGGGGTCAACGATCGCCACTACTTGCGCTGAGGGATGTTGAGAAAAATGACGGACGTAATGCACTCCCCAACGTCCTACCCCTAAAATAGCGATTCCTGTGGACATTTTGCTTACTCAGATAGATCAATCTAGTTTATTTTAAAAGGATTAGGCGCAATTGTTCATTGATTCTGAGAACTGGAAGGGATTATGTTAAAATTTTTTATCGATCGAGGGGGGACTTTTACCGATATAGTGGCGATAATCGATCGACCAGAAATTATTGAACGACTAGCTAGAGATGCCGCTAGATTTCTGATTGTTCCCCTTGCCGATCAACAGTGGATTGTTCTCTATAAACTGCTCTCGGAGAATCCCGAAAAATACCCAGATGCAGTCATTCAAGGGATCAAAGATATTAGCGGTTCCCTAGATAACATCGAAGTGATCAAAATGGGAACAACGGTAGCCACCAATGCGCTGTTAGAAAGAAAAGGAGAGCGCACGGTTTTGTTAATCACCAAAGGTTTTAAAGATGCCTTGAGAATTGGCTATCAAAATCGCCCCGATATTTTTGCCCGTCAAATTATTCTTCCTTCTTTATTATACGAACAAGTTATCGAAGTGGCCGAACGCTACGATAGTCAAGGACAAGAATTAATCGCCGTTAATCCCGCCCAAGTTAAAGCCGATTTAATACCAGTTTATCAAGCGGGTATCCGAAGTTGTGCGATTGTTTTTATGCACAGTTATCGTTATCCCGACCACGAAAAACAAGTGGCAGCCATTGCCGAAGAAATCGGCTTTACTCATCTAGCCATTTCCCATCAAGTCAGTCCTTTAATGAAACTGGTATCCCGGGGAGATACCACGGTAGTTTCTGCCTATCTATCGCCAATTTTACGCCGCTATGTTGATAGTATTAGCCAGCAATTACCGAAGACTAGCTTACTATTTATGAAATCCGATGGCGGTTTAGTCACCGCCGATAAATTTCAGGGCAAAGATAGCATTTTATCCGGTCCTGCGGGGGGAATAGTCGGGGCAGTACAAACCAGTTTAAGGGCGGGATTTAGCAAAATTATCAGTTTTGATATGGGAGGAACTAGCACCGATGTTTCTCATTTTCAAGGGGAATACGAGCGGCAAACAGATAACGAAATTGCCGGCGTAAGAATGCGAGCGCCGATGTTAAGTATTCACACAGTAGCTGCTGGTGGGGGTTCGATTTTAGTCTATGATGGTTATCGTTTTCGCGTTGGGCCAGAAAGTGCCGGAGCTAATCCCGGACCTGCCTGTTATCGACGAGGTGGACCTTTAACAATTACCGATGCTAATGTTTTGTTAGGAAAAATTCAAGCTGCCTATTTTCCCGCTATTTTTGGAGAAGAGGGAAATTTAAACCTAGATAGAGAGATTGTGCTGACAAAGTTTCAAGAATTGGCGGCAACAATGGGGGGTAATAATAGTCCTGAACTGCTGGCTGCTGGGTTTATTAAAATTGCCGTGGAAAATATGGCTAATGCGATTAAAAAAATCTCTCTGCAAAAGGGTTATGATCTCAGTGATTATACTCTTTGTACCTTTGGCGGTGCTGGAGGCCAAGTTGCCTGTTTAATTGCCGATACTCTGGGAATGAAAAGCATTTTTCTCCATCCCTACGCCGGGGTTTTAAGCGCCTACGGCATGGGTTTGGCTGATTTGAGGGTAATTAAAGAAAAAGCGATCGAACAGCCGTTAAATGCCGATTTAATCGGGGAGTTACTCCCGGAAATGAACGAATTAGAAGTTTTAGCGGGTCGGGAATTAGAGGGTTATAATCAGGTGCGGCAGCAAGTTAGTTTAAAATATCAAGGCAGTGATGCCACTTTAGCGGTTAATTTTAGCGATCAAATGCGTCAGGATTTTGAACGGGAACATCAAAGACGTTATGGGTTTAAGCAAGAACAAAAAGCTTTAATTGTTGAGTCCATCGCCGTGGAATTGATCCAGACTATGGACAGTCCCCAAGAAGCAATTTTAACTCGCACCCGTCCCATGAAAGAATTACCTCCTCTGCTCGATCGAGTAGCGGTTTTTATGGCTAATCAATGGCGGGAAACGCCAATTTATCAGCGTTCAGATCTGCAACCTTTTGATTGTCTCGCCGGACCAGCAATTATTATCGAAAAAATCAGCACGATTGTGATCGAACCGGGTTGGATGGCCAAATTAACGGAGAAAAATCATTTAATTCTCTCCAAAGATTAACTAGGGTTTGCGGCAAAAAGTTTTTCGTGGGGGTAGGGTGTGGGGTGTGGGGTTTTACCAGTTTTGAGGTGGCCAATTACCTAATTTTCAGGGAAAAAGTGCCTAAATTTCCCCCACTTTTTGATTTCAAAAAAGCCTAAAGATATAGCGTTTCCTAAGCTAGTGAGGTACACCTGTTTTTCTTCCCCTTTGCCTTTTGCCTCTTGCCTTTTGCCTAAAAACCATAACTTTTGTACCTCAGCAGACTGAAAAACGCTATATTATCCAACAAGGTTTTTAGCTTTATTCAGTAAACCCTACATAGAAATATCTACGGCAGTTATTCTAATTGATCAATTCTCATTTCGCCGAGGTATTTACGGAGATAGGGAGAAAAAACCTCGTAAATCAGGGTAAGGGGTTGGCGAGCGTGCCAAAATAGGTAATGACGACCCCAAAAAGCTCCTTTTTCCCCAAAAGCTATTTCTAATTCTGGGGAATGACCGTAATAAAGTCCCTGCACATCGCGATATAATTCCGTGTGCAGCCGCGAGAGACTTTCCCAAATCGGTAGGGAACGATTTTCTAGATATTCGTCCACTTGATTGGCGGACCACCAAGAAGCGGCATAGGCTAACCTTTGACCACTGGCTGTGCGTAACCAGACTTGACGACGCAATCTCGGTCCCGGAATCAGGCTAATTTTCATCGGTGCGCCATCCTCATCGTCGCCGATGGGGGACATATCGATCACATCCACTTCCGTTTTTTCACCGGTTAAAAGTTGTAAATGACGGGTGGGAGAACCATCGCCGAGAATTAAAATCTGCCAAGGAGGCGCGAGTTGGCTATGGGGTAAACCTTGTTTAACATCGGTTTCGTCTCCTTGCCAGAGAGGGGACAGGGAGTACCAAGGAGGATTAAGCAGGGGCTTTTCTTGGGGGTGGAGGATAGCAGTCAAGGTTTGTTACAAAACTTTATGATTTTTTCATTAATCATAACACGGGATTTTTGTCTGCTGGCGATAAAAGCGATCGCCTTGCTCTAATCCTCTCTAACTTTTTGGTTAGCAGATGCACTCTCGCCAAAGGAGATCGGCTATTTTGATCTTAACGATAGAAAGGTATCAATATCTGGAGGAGTTTTTGTAATCTTCTCAGGGCAATTAATTGTCGAATCTTGGGATTAATTTGGGGGGGATAAATGCTGGTGGCTAATTGTTCTTCTAGTAAGGCATATTCTGCCGCAGTTAGGGGTTGATTATCCAGGGGCGATCGAGCCGAAGTGATAATTTCTGCTCGTAAAACTTCTTCGGGAATATCTTCAGGAGAGGGCAAAGCAAGGGCTTTTAGGGGCGAGAAGAAACCGATCGAGATGAGGATGATAATTTTGATCGTTCGCTGCATTTACTTTAAACCGGGGGGCAATTTTTCTCGACACTGTTGATGAATTTCCCCGATTCTAGCAAACAACCAGGGATATTTTTGACGATAACTGGGAATTAGAGCCAGAGGACTGAGGAGGGCAGTGGCGGCAATATCGGCTACACTTAATTTATCCGCCACCAAATAGGGCTGATTTTGCCAATATTCTAGAATCTTGAGGGCATTTTCTAGGCGCTCCTCCGCTAGTTTTACCCTAGCTGGGGTGATTTTATATTGTTGTCGCACGATCTTAATAATTATTTGACTACTCAGGGAGGGATCGATCGCTTTTCCCTCTCCAGCGCGATAATTATAATAGACAAATCTCGTCGCTACTCCAATACTTTCATCTAACCAATCCTCTAGTAACCAAGCCTGATTTTTCTCCTTTTCCCCAGCGGGAATAAAAGAGGGGACAGGAACTACTTTTTCTAAATATTTTAAAATGGCAGTAGAATCGGCAATAATCTCATCTGCTGTCATTAAAACGGGGACAGTGGTTAACCCTTTGGTTAGGGACCTGAGTTTGAGAATATGTAGTCCGGGGGTGAGATTTTCTACTTGGTAATCAATCCCCTTATAACCTAGGGCTAAACGAGCTTTGCGACAGTAATGAGAGGTGCTAAATTGAAGTAAAAGCATTAATTGTTGTTGATTGCTATAGTAGTTATCAGTTATCAGTTATCAGATTTGAGTTTTAAGTGAGCAGTATGTATTAAGCGAGCAGTATTATTCCTACTGTGTTTTCACTGTTTGCTGTTTACTGATTACTGTTTAGTGATCACTGATTACTGAATTGCCAATAAATATATACTATGAGTAAACCCCCCCTTTTTTCGGCTGTTTCTCCTCCTGATGCGACTAATTCCCAAGCAAAAGATCCCTGGTTAGCGGTCAATCTCTCGATGTTTTTCCCCGGTTTGGGACAATGGTATGCTAACAAAAACCAAAAAGCAACCATTTGGGCGATCGCTCAAGTAATATTAATAATTGTGACAATTTGGTCAATTTTTAGCCCCAATGGCCCTGTAAGCTGGGGATTAGGGGGAATAGTTGCTCTGGTTATCGTTTACATTAGCAATATTTTTGACGCTCACTGGACTGTTTATGATTCCAGACAGAATAACAGCTTAGAGAAAATTCCCCGGAAACAAAAAAACCCATGGTTTGCCGTCTTCGCTAACCGGATTATGCCAGGTTTGGGGCAATTGTACGCTGATAAGGTGAGATTAGGGATAATTTTTCTGACTATATCCCAGATTAGCCTGAAAATGGATCATTTTTTCACCAATATCCTCTTTCTTACCCCTTTAGTTACAGTGATCGCTATTTATCACGTTTATCACACTTTCCCTGATCAATTCCACCCCCATCGTCACACCTATCGTTCCATTTTGGCACTGATGGTGGGAGTGATTTTTACTTGGGGAATTATCTGTAATTATTTTCCCAATTGGTTACATCAAAAAATAGAATTTTTCCAGATTCCGAGCGAATCCATGCTACCTACCCTCGCAATAGGTGATCGCGTTTTCGTCAGTCAATCTGGTAATTATCAAGCGAAAAGAGGCGATATAATTGTTTTTAGAACTCCGGAAAAAATTAGGCAACTAGATCCTAAGTCTGGAGATTTTTTTATCAAACGAGTCATCGCTATTGCCGGAGATACCATTGAAATCCGCAGGGGTAAAGTTTATCTCAACTGGCAAGTTATCCAAGAACCCTACACTGCCGAGTTGGGCAATTATGAAATAGAATTTATGACTGTACCCCCAAAAAATCTGTTTGTTTTGGGAGATAATCGTAACCATAGTTTTGATTCCCATGCTTGGGGTTTTTTGCCAGAAAGTTATATCATTGGTCAAGCCTATAAAGTTTACTGGCCCCTCGATCGTGTCCAGTCTTTGTTATGATGCGGATGACTATTGATTTTCAGCTATCTTCAAGGGGTAATTTTAATCCTATCTACTTATTAGCGAGGAAAAACCTAACCGCAAGAATTTTGGCTCTCTTGGATTTGGTGGGTAAAGTGTATTCTAAGATACATTCCTCCTAGCGAGGGGGTGGAACGAACCACAAAGACACAAAGGACACAAAGATTAATCGATCATATAGTAAGTTAAACTTATCACACAGAACCTAGAAGAGCCGAATTTTTAGGTGAATCCTAATTGAGATGGGAGTCTTTGGGAATAACATCCAAACCGAGGAGAACCTTTTGGGTATTGGACATATCGCCGATAATTCTTTGTAGGGGTGGGGGAAGTTGTTTGACTAAAGTAGGAGTTACGAGAATTTTATCCTGTTCCGCTAATTGCGGCTGTTCGAGAACATCAATTATTTCTACCGTATAAAGATCGGATAACTCCTCGCGACAGATACGAAAAATATTAGCGATCGCCCTCTGGGATTTACTTGAATCACCCATAATGTAGAGTTTGAGAAGATATTGACTCATGATTGCGTGTTATTGAATAGTTTAATGTTGCTGAGACCGATATAGTATTTACGATAGAAAGAGACGAGATAACCCATCAATTCCAAGACCATGAGACGACCTTCGCTAACGTAGGCCTGCGCTTTGGCCAGGGTGACATCCTGATTTTTTTGGCGTAGGGTGGTAGTATGAATGTCCACCACATCGCGAGGACTAGCTTTTAAGAATCCTAGCTTATCAGCCAAGCTTCGCAGTCGTTCCGATAGATTATGTTCCACTTTGTATGCTTGTTCTTCTAAAGCTAAATCTAATAAATCTCCGTAATTTTGGACTAATTCTTGAAAAATATCGGGAATACTCTGCCTTATTGCCTCAGAACCGAACATTTTCGCTGTGATGCTAGTTTGTCCTCCCTTGATTAACTGTTCCAGTTCGCGAAATTCTTCTTCCTGTTGTTGATGTTTAAGATTGAGGATATATTGCTGACGCTCGATCGCCACACGAATTTGATAGACTAAAAGACTACTATCGATATTATTTAACTGAATATAACCATCAGCACCGAGTTGAAAGGCTCTAACGACTAATTTCTCATCATTGCTAGTAGTTTGAACCACTATCGGTATAGCAGCGGCTAATTCTCTGGTTTTGACTAGAATATTTAAGCCGGGGGGGACGGAGATTTCCAAGCTTAAGAGGATGAGATCAAATTTCTCCCCTGCCAGTTTTTCGGCAGTTTCCTGTAGATCCTGAGCTTGGGTGAGGGTAAAAGTCAACCCCTCAGCCAGAGAACATTGGGGGGCCTTTAACAGCAATCTCTGGATTAATTTAACAGTCGTCGGTTCGTCCTCTATCAATAAAATTCTACAGAGATCCCTAGTCATTGTTAATCGATCGCTAAAATTATCTTTTTTCCCCCTACTCTCATAGTAAGCCCATCTTTGGGAAACTCAAGGACAAAATCACAACATATCTCCGGCAAAAGTGAGATTTTAATGGCGACCTTGCTCTTAAATTCCTTAATTTAACGATTTTTCCTGAAAAAGATCGCTTTTCTACTCCAAGGAAACAATCTATTTCCTTTTTCTCCCCATTTCCCCACTTCCCCACTTCCTCACTTCCCTACTTCCCTACTTCCCCACCTCCCCACTTCCCCACTTCCTCACTTCCCTCACCTATTTTGACTGGATTCGGCGAATTGCCACCACTGCCGGCCGGGGAGGTTGATTAACTTGACCACTGGGCCAATTCGACCCTAGGGGTACTTGTCGCATTTGTTCAAATTCCTGCCCATTAGTGGTTTTAAGGGCAAATTTACGGTTTTCAAAGGCCAAATCCCGACGAATTCCCCCCGCTTCCCCCGGATGTTGTACTGCCAAAAATAACGTCTCTTGGTCGGGAGTAAAGTACAATCCCGTTAATTCCGCATCCATGGGAGCGATAGCAAAAGGATAGGGATGCTCTTGACCCTTGGCAAACACCCAAGCGCTATTATTGCCAAAAATCCCCAATAAATCCCGTTGACTAACCGGGACCCCTTGGGGATAACGAGTTTTCATCTCTCGATTTAACCCACCCGTGGAAATATCGCTAACCATCCAGAGATTTCCCTGTTTATCGAAAGCGAGGTTATCGGGATTAGAAAAACCCTCACCTTTCTCTGTAGGTTCCCCTCCATAAGCGACCACATCCCAACGAAAACTTAAGGAAGCAGCATCGTTATTATCTTCCCTTAAGCTGATAATCCAACCAAATTCGTAGGGTATTTCGCCATTTGGTCCCTTAAATATCTCCTTATCGGCTCCTCCCTCCGCTTGACTGGGACTACCAGAGGTAAAGGTTATATATAAAGTGCCATTCTCGTCCACTTCCGTATCTTCTGGCCGACCAGTACAAGTGATCCCAACGGCGTTAGCGGCAAAATGAGCATCGATGAGAATTGCTCCCTGTTTTTCCGTTCCATTACCTTCATACAGGTCTGCGAGGGTCTTATATTTAGATTTGTAGGCTAGAATCTCCTCATCGTCCTTAAATAACAGTAATTGATTATCATTGACCGTTCTTTCGGGATTCGGCAAAGCTACCACCCCATCCCCGCGACTAGCGGCAATTTGACTCGGTAGGACGGGATTTATCTCCGTTTCGGGATTTAAGGGGATCCAATAACCGGTTTTATCGGGGTTGAATTTCGCCCCGTAAAGCATTCCTTTTTCTAGGAGTTTAGAGTTATTTTTGTCTTTAATATCGCTAATTTTGCCCTCGGAGACGAATTTATAGACATGACCGCCTCTGCGATCGCATCCTGAATAAACCGCCAAGGGTTGCCCCGTTTGAGCGAGAAAAGCGACCGCTTCATGGCGAAAACGCCCTAACCAAGTGTGTTTTGTGCCGTAATCGTCGGGATTGGCCGGATCCACCTCCACCATCCAACCGTATTTATTTCCCGCTAACCCAAAAACGTTACCCCGGCCATCCACTTCCCCACTATTGAGAATAAAGGGGGTAGTATCGGGATGCAAAGAAGAACCATCTTTTAACACTACCTCGGTCACTTGGTCTTGAAAGTTCTCCTCGGCACTAAATACGGTCCCCCAGGGAGTTGTTCCCCCGGCGCAATTTTGAAACGTTCCGATAATTTTTGACCCTAATCCGTCATCGTAGCCAAGTTTATTGGTTTTGGTAAAAATTGCTACAGCAGGACCGGTGGCTTTCAGGTAACGACCGTCCTTTAGTCCAGAGATACCGGTAATGCGGCGATCAGCTTTACTATAGGTACGTTGCCATTTTCCCGTTTGATCTTTAGCCAGGGAAATTACGCCAATTCCCTGATCAATTAAACCTTCTAGGGAGATTTCCTCGATTTTTGCCCTTAAGCTGGCATCTTGCAGGCGATAGGCGGCAATTTCGCCCTTTTCGTTCGTTTTTTCCCGTACTTCCTGGACGGGTAGGGTTTTACCGATCACTTGTTCAAAGGTTTGTAGCCAAGTACGACCACTGATATATTCAAAATTAACGGTTAGATAACCTTGACCCGGACTAGTTTCGATAAAAGATAGATAATCATTGTTATAACCGAAACGGGAATCACCCACTTTATCCCCCCACTGTGCCAGCACATCATAGGTGAATCCTTGAGGAAGAACGAGATCATCTAGGACTTTATAGGTTTGATAGGCATTTTTTTGGCTTTCATCGCTCATGCCGTCAATTTTTAAGGGAATCGGCAGTTTGACTGGAGAAAAGTTTAAGCCAAAACTATTGGCAGCGATCGCAGGACTGCTAATCAGAGAGGAATATTTTTTCTCTTGCAGACTGAAAAAAGAGACACCAGCAGTGGCAGTTAAAAAGGTGAGGAAATTACGGCGAGAAATACTCATATTTTCAGAAATAAAGTCAAAACTGGTGTTAAGACCTTGATTAGGTTAAATTTTATTACATAAGCTTGACATAGGAATTATACAGTATGCAAGTTATGACTAAGTTAACAGCCAGTTAAAAGTATCGGGATTGGAGGCTAGGGGTGAGGGAGTGAGGAGTGGGGAGTGGCAAGTGGGGAGAAGGGAGCAAAAAGCGTTCTTGTTAGTGAGCTTAATGATACTAAATCCAGCTATTAAAGACTGATTATCTATTGCCCGTTTTGCCTATTGCCTGTCCTGATATGTGGCCTATACTCAACGAATTTATCGCGTTTCCTAAGCTAGTGAGGTACGCCTATTTTTCTTCTCTTTTGCCTCTTGCCCTTTGCCTAAAACCCATAACTTTTGTACCTCAGCAGACTGAAAAACGCTATAGTATGATACAGACTTTAACCAATGAATAGAGCAAACCGTAAACCAACTCAAAAACGGCAGACTAAAAGACCTTGATCTAGAAAACTTGATTAAAGAACTTGAATCAATAGGACGCAGTGAAAAACGCAAAATCATCGGTAGATTAGGGATTCTAATCATGCACTTGCTCAAAGGGAAATACCGACCAGAAAAACGAACTTCTGATTGGATTTCCACCATAAGTATTGTTGTTAATGTAAGTACTTAAGCAAAATTAATGGCTCTCCTAGGTTTGGTGGGTAAAATGTATTCTAAGATACATTTCTCCTAGTGAGGGGGTGGAACGAACCACAAAGACACAAAGGACACAAAGATCGATCGATCCTATGTAAGTTAAACTGATCACACAGAACCTAGAAGAGCCCAAATTCGATTACAGTAGCAATGGCGGCTACAATTTCCAGCATTGTAATTTCAGAAACGCTTCCTAATTTACGAATAAACCTTTGTAAATCCACCCCCCTTAGTTGAAGAGTATCAATTGCAGAAGCTTTATTCAATCCATTGATACTGTTAGGTTCAATTTTAACGTGCCAGAAATTTGCTGAAAAATATGTTTTCCAGTCTGTAATAGGAGCAATAAGCTTGATAAGAAGCTTTCCTACTGAATCGGAACTGATAACGACAGCAGGACGCAATTTTTTGATTTCTGCACCAACAGTAGGATCGGAGTTGACTAACCAAATTTCTCCACGTTTTGGCAGCTCAGGGTTAATACTCAATGATGTCACCGGCCATTAACTGCTGCCATTCAGAATCTTGTTGATAGTGAGAGAGCATTATATCGGCTTGACTTTTGAGAATATTCCTCCGTTCAGTCATTGGTAACTTCAGAAAAGCAAGACGCTGTTTTAAGGATGGAGATATATCTTCGGTGGTGGAAGAATCAGAACTAACTTCTTCAACCAAAATAACTACCTCAACAGTTTGTCCTACAGTCAGATCTGGAGATTCAATTTCAATTCTATTTCCCGGTAGGACTTTTGCTGTCGTGTACAAAGTTGATTTAACCATTTTAAGCCTTCTCTTTAAGTATTGTTGTTAATATAGCTTATTAAAATCGGCGACCGCACTTTAACCCACAGTTTCAATCAATGTGCATGGTGCGTTCCCCAAAATTGATCGCTGGAGCAGTAGGAACCACTTTAGGGAACGCACCCTACAAAATTGCGTTCGGCATCGCACTGACGGGAGCAAGCAATTAATTTCTAATTTTAAGCACTTGCATAGGAGTCAAACGTCTTTGTTCTGTCTTGTCAAAATCTTGATCAAAACTCACAATAGTAGCTTTTTGAAGCTCGGCAGCAACATATTGGTAAGCATCATCAAAATCCAAGCGAAAGAGATCTATTATTTCTACGACTCTCTTCATTTGGTTAGCAGGAATACTGACCAGTACAACACCAGCATCAATCAAAACGTCATCGACAAATTTGATAAAAACGTCTCTTTGATTCAGCCGATTACAGATCACCCCGATAGAATGTAAAGTAAAATCAGTCATACACATATCAGACGGTGAGAGCGTATCAAGTAGCTCCGCAACAACCTCCGCCTGTCCTTGTCCTAATAAGCGTTCTAGCCAAATATTCGTATCCAGAAGAAACACTAGCCATTTCTCCATTCAACTGCAAGATGCTGTAACTCAATTGATGTGTAATCGGTTTTAAGCATCCCTGCCCAGTCTTGACGGAGTTTACGTTTTATAGGTTGATTAGATTTACTTAAAAGTGACTCTACAAACGTTTGTACTTCAACCCTTAACTGGGGCGGTAATTGTCTCACCAGTTCTTCTAGTGATTTTGCAGACGTACTCATGTATTTTACCAATTCAACTGTTTGTAGTAGTTGATAACTGCTCTTACCACCACTCTAGCATAATGCCCACAGTTTCAATCAATGTACATGGTGCGTTCCCCAAAATTGATCGCTGGAGCAGTAGGAACCACCGTAGGGAACGCACCCTACGGCGATAGCGATTTGCTGAAACCGAGCTCAATACATACTGCTTTTTCTATTTCTTCCCAATAAATGTCTTCTAAAACACCCTGTTTATTCTTAATTCTTTGAGAATCTACAGCCCTCATTTGACTTAAGTTGATGTGTCGATCTCCGTCTAGTCCATTCTGCACTGTCGGTGTAATATTGACAACAAAAGGATAAGTCCTTTTCCCGGGCAACAATGGAGCAACTACTGTCGTTGTTCCATTTTGATTGCCAATATCGTTTTGTAAAATCAGGCAAGGACGTTCTTTATCGGTTTCATGACCAATAGCGGGTTTCAGATCGATCCACCAGATATCTCCTCGCTTATAGGTTAGTCTTCCATTAGGCATTTAGACCGTCGCCCACTACAATATCCCAGACAGAGATTTCTGCTTGCATCTCTGGATCATTGGCCTGATCTTTATAAGCTTCTTCTAGCTCTTTCATAAAAACCCTTCTCTTCTCTTGCCAGAGAACATCATTTATGAAGCTGCTACGATTGCTTGCTAGTCGATCTACAAATTCCAAAACTTCGTCGTCTAAGGTTATGCTAACTTTCTTACTCATTGCCATAAACTGTTTACGACAGCCTGGTAGGATTAGATCATCATACTAACTAATCCTACATTAATTGTCAATGCCTGCCTCTGATCTGTAGGTAGATTGAAGGCCTAACGACATCTAGGGGTGCTACCCAGTGCCTTCGGTATCGCACTTTAACCCACAGTTTCAATCAATGTGCATGGTGCGTTCCCCAAAAATCTATTAGTGGAGCAGTAGGAGCCACCTTAGGGAACGCACCCTACAAAATTGCGATCTACTACTCAAGACTACTCGGTAGTCCTCTCGAATCGGGTTGTTAGGTATTACTGTCAGAAATTTTTCTCAACTGATCTTTGATATCATCTGGCATTCCCCATGAATATTCATCAATGATCCTCTTTAGGATTCTCTTTCTTGCCTCTGGATTTGAAAAGTTACCCCTCTCTTTTCTAAGCAAATTAGAAATTTCATATACATTGTGATATGTGGGAAAGGATTTTTCCGCAGCCTCAAAAGCTTTAAGAGCATCATCAAATTTCTTCTCACGTAAGTACAAGAACCCCTCTCTTTCCTTTTCGGAAGCAACTTGAGCAGAACTCTTTTCTTTTTGAATCACGGCAATACCTTCATTTCCTACTTTCTGAAGTGTTTGATCAGGAGAATTTGTGAATCCTCTAAAAAGTCTTTCTGATTCACCCTCTGTAAGAGTGAGCCTTATCAAATTTATTGTAAGAGTTTGTTTTTTTGAGTCGTTACTTTCTAAATCTTGAAAAAGAGTTTTTACAAATGTGTATCGGCTAGTTCTTTCTTTTAATGCCTCGATATCCGCTGTTCTCTGTTTAAAGATTGCTTCAAGTTCTTGCCCTCTTTCTTTCAATCTTTGATCGGCTGCATCAATTTGCCATTTTGTATAGGTATTAAAGACTGTCAATACTATGGTGATTACAGAAGAAACTACACCAATCAAAGCCGTAATTTTGCCAGTTGATATATTCTGCTCAGCAGTCATGTGTGTTTTCCTTTCATAAACTTAATAAGTCAGCTAACTATATATTATACGGAAACTTTCGGTATATCACCCCATTTAGGAGCAATCGCCAGAACTTTTCCCTATATCACGCCCAAAAGCGTGTTAGCCTGATTAGCCTATTGCCAAAAACCTTATTTAACTAAATTTCTGACAACTAGGCTGATTCTAGCGACGATTATTCGATCTGACCGCACCCCTTGACAAAAATTTATAATTATTCGATTCGTTTAATTGTCGAGGCCTTCTGTAAAGATTTTTTACCTGGAAATCCACACCCACCAACAAACGTTTTCAGCAAATCCTAATTCAACCTTTTGCTCCTATACTTTTAGCAGCACAGGAGCAAGGTTGAAAATAAAAATTAATAACTGTCCTCATCGGTGATAACTTCCACGGGAATCACTTCTTCTAACACTTTTTCCTGCATTTCTTGGCGACGAATCGGTATTTTGGTTTTTTCCAATTCCGGTAAAGCGACCAATTCCCGTTGTTTTTCCCGGACAGTATTGGGTAACAACATCGGTAAAGGTTCGGGAGTTTCTAACCAGTAGCTGGCCACCGGTAAAGTATGTTCTAAATCTTCCAATAAACGGGGAATAATCATCACCGCGTGCAGTTCACCGATTTTCTCCGCTTCCCGCATTCCCGCATCAATGGCCACGGCCACATTAGCGACGGAACCCCGGATAATGGCCGTACACAAACCATCCCCAATTGTTTCGTAGGAAGCTAACTGCACATCGGCGGATTTTAACATGGCATCGGCTGCCCCCACCATAGCGGGAAAACCCCTGGTTTCCAAAAGACCGATCGACATATTGCTCAGTTTGCTGAAACCCCGTTGACTTTGGGCAATTTCAGCTAAACGGCTACCAATTGGGAAAATTACCTCTAAATTGGGCATCGGTCGGGGAATAACCGATTTAGATACCAATTGTCCGAACTGTGCGGCGGTTTTTGCCCCTTCTTCCACTGCTAACCGCACATCGGCAATATTACCACGCACGATCGCCGTACAGTGACCACCGCCAATTTTTTCGTAACCCACGAGGGTAACTTCTGCCGATTTTAGCATCATATCCGCGGTCCCGACGATCGCCGGAAAGCTGAGGGTAGAGACTAAACCCAAGGCGCTATCTTTGGGGTGACGCTTGGTTTTCATCGTCCTTTGACCGGGGTTAGTTGTGGACGAGGGGGGAATGCTTCCATTAACTCTTAATCTAGACATTGAAGATAAACTTGCCCTAACAGGTACGAAGGGGGTGATTGTCAGCTATCCTGTTACTATCTAGTCTATCCTGTTAACCTTAATTGCTATTGAAGATTTTTGAGGGATTAGATAAATTTTAGTTATTGTAGCTTGATCAAGTTGTCTATGACAGAACAGCCTCGCAGTACAGATGATCGAATCAGCGAAACGGAAGCGACCGAATTAATGCGATCGCTGCTTCATAAGGAAGGAAATTGGGTGAATTGGGGGCAAAAATGTCAAAAACTGCAAAAAGCTGGCTACGATTCCCAGTTAATTTTTGAACAAACCGGGTTTCAAAATGCCCAACAAAATTTAATTATTGTCGCTGCCCAAGTTTTTGAGAGTTTAATCAAAGCGGGGGCAGATGAAGATTTATTAAGTTACTACGTCGGGCCGCGCAGTGATGTGCTATACGAATTACGGATTCTCAACCAAGAACAAAGATTGGGGGCAGCGAAATTAGCGGCAGAAAAAAGGATTGAGGTGGCTGAAGCACACGATATCGCCAAAGCTATCCAAGATTTTTCCCGTTTATCCCAGATTCCCAGTGAATTTACTCGTCATCCTGGAGATGCGATCGCTTACCAGTGTTGGAAACGGGGCAAACAAAAGCGAGATTTAGCCGAAAGAGCGAAATTAATCGCTAAAGGGTTGAAATTTGCCCATTCTGACTCGGCCAGACAGGCGATCGAGTCCTTACTACAAGATTTTACCGTTACTCCCACCCGTAGCGCACCGTTGCTGCCCGTCCATCGTTTACAGGATGAGGACGAATTAGCCAGAATTATTCCTTTAGTAGGAAGATTTCCGGTGACGGTAACTGATATAAAATGCACAGAAAGTCTGAGCGTCGAGGAACCTTTTCGACTGGTAACGGTGGGGGATAAACAAACGATTGTGCCTCTCCCCGGTTGGCAAGCAATTCTAAAGGCGATCGATCCTGTAGCTATTTTATGGCCTAGCGATCAATTACCTCGATCGATTGCCACTAGGTCTGAGGAAGTGTTATTAGTAATCGATCGAGTTTTGGCTGAATGGGACGTGAACAATTATTATCTAGTAGAGAGAGATAATTCCGTCTCTTTACAATGGTTTGATAGTCCCCCCGATGTCACAATACTAGGGGAATTAGTCTTGATTTTAAGAGCCAAAAATATCCTCGATGAAAAAAACATCACCGAACCCTGGCAAATGGACGACTAAAACTGATAACTGAATATATGCGTGCAGTAATTTGTGGATATTATGGGAGAGGAAACGGAGGAGATGAGGCATTATTAGTGTCTCTATTGCAGATGTTGCCGTCAGAAATTAAACCTATTGTTTTGTCAAATAATCCCAGAGAAACCAGTCAACGTTATGGAGTGGAAACCTGTCCTAGTCGGGATTGGTGGCAAGTTTTTAAAACTCTTAAAAAAGCGGATATATTTATCTGGGGTGGTGGCAGTTTAATGCAGGATGTCACCAGTTTTGCCAGTCCAATTTATTATGGTGGGTTAATGGCTCTTGCTCAATTATTGGGCTTAAAAACTATTGCTTGGGGCCAGGGAATTGGTCCATTAAATAGACCGTTTACCCGTTGGTTAACCAAAAAAGTTTTACAACAATGTAGTTTAGTTACTGTGCGCGATGATACTTCGGCTCATTTAGTCGCCAATTGGGGTATTAGTCCCATTGTTGCCCCCGATCCAGTATGGGCTTTAGAAGCTCGATCGGTCAAGGGATTATCGGATTTACCCGCCCCAAGAATCGCCGTCAATTTACGTCCCCATCCCCTATTAACCCCGGCAAAATTAGATAAATTAACCCAAGCTTTAATTGATTTACAAATTAGTACGGGGGCGTTTATTCTCTTAGTCCCTTTTCAAAACTCGCGGGATTTGCCCCTCTGTGAAGCTGTAGCCCGTCAATTAAGGGAAAATCATCAAATCATTAGTTTAGAGGATCCAAGACAGTTAAAAGGCTTATTTCGCGGGGTAGAAATGGTGATCGGAATGCGCTTTCATAGTTTGATTATGGCCGCGGCAGAAGATTGTCGTTGTTTTGCCCTTAGTTATGATCCGAAAGTGTCGCGATTAATTGCCGAAGTACCGATGCAGGGTTGGGAATTAGATCAGTTACCAGAAGCAGTTAATGATATTAGTAATGCTTGGATTGATTTTTATGCCAATGGAGAGGGATTAACCAGCGATCGCAAACATTTTTTAATCGATCGAGCTTTAATTCATCGAGAAATTTTATCTAGATTGGTGAGCTAATTTTTATGTCGAGTGCTATTACTGATGCTATCACGACTATTGCCCTAGCCGAGACAAGATTTAATCTCTCTTTAACAGAAGATGGGGCATTTTCCCCCGAATAGCAAAATGATTTACTGTCTCTATCTAGCCATGAAAAAAAGAGTTTGGATGAACTAAGACAAAAGTATTTACACCAAAGATCGGCGGGACAGTTATTAGAAGGAACCGTGACTTTATTGTTAGTTTCTCCCTTACTAGCGATTGCGGGTTTTTACGATCCGCCTTTGCGAGTACGCGCAGTCGAGAAAGCCAATCAATCTAATTTTGTAGAACTAGACGAGCTAAACCAACTCCGGGATAATAATTACCGAGAATTTGTTGATAATCTAGGCCTTTTTCCGCTAATTTATAAGCTCCAGTTTGACTCATACCGCGACCACCGTGGGCCCAAGCGACAATTTCATCCGTGGCGGCATAAAGAGACTCGACTACACCCCCTTTATAGCTGAGAATCTGCCCAGCAGTGGCATTAACCGCCTGGTGAGTCGATTGATACTCCGAGCGAATGCCTTTATATACCTGCCAGCGTTGGGTATTGCCCAGATGAAACCAAGCATTAGCGGGGCGGATCATGTGTACTAGGGCATAGGAACGAGCGGCGATCGCCTGTGCCTTTAAAGCGTGCATTGGTGCGGTGGAGTGCATTTCACTACCCACCACACTATAGAGATAGGCCTCTAAATTAACATGATTAACCACTAACAAGCGATCGCCTTGGGCAACCAGCAGCACTTTGCCCCGATACCAACCATCATCCACATAAACTAAACCATCGGCACTGGTGGGCTGCACAAAAATCACCTCTGGCAGCGATAAATCGCCCATTTTTAAGCCATTGGCACCTGGAATGACCGGTAAACCCTCGTTAGTGGCAATCGTTTTTAAACCACGACCTTGGCGGTCGGTGATCACCGCCGGCCCGTTAACTCCAATCAAAACACTGGCCACATCCCTTTTAATCGCCACGCGAATTTCTAGGACCGGCGGCGTATAATTAGCGGGAACCGCTAAAGGTTGTCTAGTCACTGGTTTGGCAGCAGCAGCGGGGGAAGTATTAGGGGAAGTATTAGGGGAAGTTTGAACCGATGGTGCTAATTTTTTCGGTGCCAAGGGGGAAGACTGAGGAGAGGGTGCTGATTTTGGAATCGCAGAAGATTGGGGAGAGGGAGATAGTTTCGGCGATGGTGCGGTTAAGGGGGCGATCGGAGATGGGATAATAGGATCAGGGGAGGCAGCAGTTTCTAGATTTGCCTGCGGTTGCGGGGTTTCTGGTTTTTCCTTGGCTAAATAAGTTAAGAGAATTGGCGTAAAAGTGGCGATCAACAACAAAGGAACGGCACAATGACGCAGCAGGGAAAAATAGGTACTAGCAGCAAATTTCACTTTAATCACACCATCTTTAATTTTCTTATCTAACTTTATCATTCCCCTCTCAGGCCGGGCAATTCTAGAGAAAAACTCTCGTATTCTTGAGCTTGTTAGGACAAATAAGGCTGAAATAGTCAAGAAAAGCCGAAAAAATTCTTAACCACCCATCCTTAGATTAGCCGAATCTCCTCTAATCCAGGCTCTTCTAGGTTCTGTGTGATCAGCTTAACTTACCATAGAAGCGATCGATCTTTGTGTCCTTTGTGTCTCTGTGGTTCATTCCACCCCCTCGCTAGACTGACAGAGATGTTTAAGGATTTTGAGAACCTCGTATAAATCCCCCGGATTTCTCATGGCAAATAAACGAGAGGTTCCGTATAAAGGTTTACCGTCCCATAATAATTTAACAAATAAAAACTCGGAACCATTGGTCAACATTCCATAATTAGGACGGTTGGGATGAGGATTGACTATTAAATAAGCTAATAATTGCGGTAAACCTACTTCAACGGAATAAATCACCCGTTTTGATTCAATAATCATTACCCATAATTGCTCTTTTAGAATTAAAGTATCTAACCTTCCTTTAATTATTAAATCTTGATCTTCTGTAATAATTTCAACAGACTCTTCTGCTTTAATGTGAAAGGGAAATAGATAAAAGTTACCAATAAATAATAATGGGTCTAAAACCGTCATCCTCACCGAAGTTTCTAAAAAGGGAGGATAATTCAATAAGTTAAAATAACCTGTTTTGATTTTATCTAACAATTCTTTTTCTTGTTCAGAGATTGCTTCTAGGTCTTGCTGCCATTCCCCAAAAAAATGCTCATCTTCTATAAACTGTAGTTGAAAATGATTAATTAAATCTCTGAAAGTGACTTCTTTCGCTTGTAAAATTTGAACCATATTTACCTCCTTAATTAAGATTTACGTTAATGGTAATTTGCTATTTTTAATTGAATTTACCTAAATTTTTAACCAAGCAAAATATCCGTTACTGACAGGGTTAACTGCTCTAAATCAGAGAGAACAGTTAAGGATATGGTCTTGTTTTGTTTACCTGCACATCGCTTCGGTTAGCATCGTTCAGGTTTTTATCAGCTGCTTTCGCTCTTCCTAAATCATCCAGATTAGCCATCGTCTTCTCCTTAATTTAGAGTACATGAAAGGTTCACTTTGCTATGATTTATCCAAGAGATTTATTGAGATATAAGTAGTTAGGTGTTAAAAACTTTATTCCCCCCTTATTTCCCAGGGAAGGGGGGTTAGGTCATTCGGGCGATTTTTCATGTTGGCAAGGTCATATTCTGGTTTCATGGTTTTATTATCGATAATGTTTACTTTCGTTTTTACCCGTAAAAGTCCTCATTTAGAATCTGTTCAGGTGTGAAAGGACAAGCGGGGGGATACTCACTTTCTTGGGGAATACGAATACCAAATTGAGCGCGTTTACCCTGTTTGATGGCGACTTTACGAGCGCTGGAATAGGCTTGTGTGATGGAGATTAAGAGATAAGATTTAAGAGAGGGAGTCTTAAGTAAATCATCTTGAACGCGCTGGCGATGCTCATCTACTGAATTATACCAACTTGCTTTCATTGTCTCAGGAGCATCATGCTGTATCTTTAATTTGAGTAAGTGAATCAACAAGACCATTAAGTTGCTCTCTAAGGCGCGTTTCTCTGACTTACCCAAATCTTTTAACTCCTCAATTAAGTTTTCTATATCCAGTTGTTCAAACTGTCGATTCTGTAATTGATGAATAGTTTGCTCAATCCACAACTGAAGATCTTGTTCGTAAAGTGTTGTGGGATTTTCTTGAATGTCCGATTGTTTTAATAAGTTCATTTGGCTTTCATTAAGTTAACGGTAGATGAATAATTTGGTCTTTATATTTATTATTATACTTGATCATTACCAGATATTGCAATCGCATTGGATTCTTAATTATTGACCTCTCCCCTGAACCCTATCCTACAAGGAAAGGGGAGAGAATTTAGCGAAGAGAGTGCAACTACAAACTGGGTTTGTTGTCAAGGCTCTAGCCCGAACAAGTTTAACCTGTTTTCTTTAGGTAGTGAGAAGCTAAATGGACATAACCCTATTGCCCAAATTGGGTAACTTATCTAGAATAAGTATATGAAGAGAGGAGGAGACGTGATGGAGTATCAGAATTTTTCGCTCATTAAAGAAGATATTCAGGCTGATGCTTGCGGACGGATTAGCCTTGGGACTCAATGTAGCAACCGTCACTATCGAATACTGATGAATGCAAGCGGGGAACTTCTTTTGGTTCCCATGGTGGCGATTCCAGAGGGAGAACTATGGGTATTTCAGAATCCTAGTGTCCGCGAGTCGCTCAAACGGGGACTCGCGGAAGCCAGCACGGGAGATTTCGCTGAAGAAACAGTCGATTTAGACGCTATGCTTGAGTTTGCTGCATCTATTCCTGAAGAGGTCGAGGAGTAGGTGAGTTTTTCTTTACGACAGACACAGGAAGCTCGAAATACTCTATCTGAATTGCGAGCAGAAGCGGAACAGGCTCAAAAGACTCGCCTAGCTCAAGGTAGGACAAAAGCATCGAAACAAGAGGGTCTCTACAAACAGGTAACAAAAGCCCTCAAGCTCCTCAGTACAAACCCAAGACATCCAGGACTAAAAACCCACGAATTTAATTCCCTCGACAACCCTTATGATTCAACACAGAAGGTTTTTGAAGCCTACGCCCAACAGAATACACCAGGAGCCTATCGAATTTTCTGGTGCTATGGACCTCATTCGGGGGAAATCACCATTCTCGCTATTACACCTCATCCGTAGATCACAACATTGTAGGGGCGAAGCATTCGGGCAATAACCTATCGCTGAAACCGTAGATTTCCTATCCGAATGCTTCGCCCTTACTTTTTCAGCAAGCCCGAAATAGTTAGCGCTGAAGCGCAACAACAAGCCAGGTTCGTGAGGGAGTGAGGGAGGATCATCACCCCATCACCCCCCCCATCACCCCATCACCCTCTCTTTTTAAAGCCGGATTTAGTATTAGGGGGGAGTTAGACCAAACCCCGCACCTCCTCAACCCCAACCCCGAAAACAGAAGCAATACCGACAAGAATCTCCTCATCTTGCGTTTGCCGATAAAGAGCAACAAGACGAGGCAAAGAAAAGGTTTGTATGGTGTAACTATCGTTAAATTCTGCCCAAATTTGTAAGGCTTGCAGGTAATAACTTTTGGCTTGGCTCAATTCCCCAACTTCTTCCGCTACCCTTCCCAAACAGTGCAGGGTGCTGGCTTGCTCGTAGCGATCCCCATATTCAATCTTGATCTCAATAGCTTGCTGGTAGTAGCTTCGTGCTTGCTCCCATTCCCTCAATTCTGCCGCTACGATTCCCAAATTGTGCAGGGTGCTGGCTTGAGAAAAGCGATCGCCATATTCAATGTAGATCTCAATAGCTTGCTGGTAGTAGCTTCGGGCTTGCTCCCATTCCCTCAATTCTTGCGCTACCCTTCCCAACTGGTGCAGGGTGCTGGCTTGCTCGTAGCGATCCCCATATTCAATGTAGATCTCAATAGCTTGCTGGTAGTAGCTTCGGGCTTGCTCCCATTCCCTCAATTGTTGCGCTACGATTCCCAACTGGTGCAGGGTGCGGGCTTGGGAATAGCGATCGCCATATTCAATGCAGATCTCAATAGCTTGCTGGTAGTAGCTTCGGGCTTGCTCCCATTCCCTCAATTCTCCCGCTACCCTTCCCAACCCGTGCAGGGGGTTGGCTTGCCCGTAGCGATCCCCATATTCAATGAAGATCTCAATAGCTTGCTGGTAGTAGCTTCGGGCTTGCTCCCATTCCCTCAATTGTTGCGCTACGATTCCCAACTGGTGCAGGGTGCTGGCTTGCTCGTAGCGATCCCCATATTCAATGTAGATCTCAATAGCTTGCTGGTAGTAGCTTCGGGCTTGCTCCCATTCCCTCAATTCTTGCGCTACCCTTCCCAAATTGTGCAGGGGTCTGGCTTGGGAAAAGCGATCCCCATATTCAATGTAGATCTCAATAGCTTGCTGGTAGTAGCTGCGGGCTTGCTCCCATTCCCTCAATTCTTGCGCTACGATTCCCAACTGGTGCAGGGTTGTAGATATGTAAGATTGTTTTGTCCTTTCTTCTATTTGACTTAGTGA
Organism: Microcystis sp. M049S2; assembly: GCF_020245625.1. Taxonomy (NCBI): domain Bacteria; kingdom Bacillati; phylum Cyanobacteriota; class Cyanophyceae; order Chroococcales; family Microcystaceae; genus Microcystis; species Microcystis sp. M049S2. The sequence goes on from NZ_JADBUN010000132.1 coordinate 29,452, forward strand.
TTGATATGCTTGCAAAGCTTTTTCATAGTAATTCTTGGCTAAGTTATATTGTTTTATGTCTAGCAGTCCACTTCCATACCTATGAAATGCAAATCCCATTTCATAACCAAACTCAGTTTGCAAAAATTCAGGAGGATATTTTTCTATCGATTGGCACAAACTCTCCATGAATTTTGCTCTAGTTACTGAATCAGAAGTGACTTTATAGTAATTATCTAAGCAAGTAAAAAATCCAAAACTTTCCTGCTTCTCCAAACAAATCTGCAACGCATTGAACAGATTTTCATACTCCCAGCGACATAACAATATCCCCCACTGCTTCTCTTGCGGATTTTTGGAATCTAGTAAGGTATCATAATAACCTGCCAAGTCTCGGTAATGATTCTTAAAACCCTCCCAAATTGCTGCTTGTGTCTCTGGTGCTAATTCCTTTAACTTCGTCTTCAGGAAGTAGGGAAAAATGGGCTGGATAGTCAATAAACTCGGCATTTCTTCACTCATCGGCGAAAGCAAACCCCAATGAATCGCTTCTTCTATCGCTGCATCAAATTGGTCAAACTGATAGCCTTGTAAAGGTTCTAATTGCTGTAGTTGTTGGCTATATTGACGAATAACACCCCTGAAAATAAACCCACTAAAAGGTGCTAAACAGAGTAACAACTTCTGCGCCTCCTCCGACAAATTACTGTGGGAATATTCCACACATTTGATGATATTATTAGTCTTATTCTCATCCCCCACATTAACTAATTCCGCCAACTGTAACCCTTGCCAAATCTCCTCCGGTGACTGTCGCTTCAGATTCGCTAATACCACTTCCATCGCCAACGGATACCCCGCCAACAACTTCATCAAGCGTTTAAAATAATCATCCTTTTTAATCGCATTTTTCCGACTCTTCGCCTGACGTTCTAAGATTCTCTCCGCTAATTCAGTTCTCGACTCTTGGTCTAATCCTTGTAAGTGATAGATATTCTCCTTAAAAGTCCTGCGTTGCAGCCAAGTTTCCTCACTGCGAGAACCCAAAATCACCTTCGTCTTTCCCCCGACCAAATTCTTGAGAAATTCGGCGATTTCTTCCCTTTCATTCTCCGGTAAAGTATTCTGAATTGCTAACGGTTGTCCCGTCACCGACTCCAGATTATCTAAAATCAGAATATACGCCTCACTGCGGAGTTTTTGCTCTAGTTTCTTTACCCGCGCTTTCAGGTTCATCGCTTGGAAACTCGCCTGTTCAAAGCGATTATAAATTCCCTGACCAATTTCATAGACAATCTGTTCTAACGTCCAAGCTTTTCTATCATAACCAAAATAGAAAATATGGGTCGCCCAGTTGGTTTTCTGCCACCATTCTCGTAGATAATTGAGTAAGGTAGTTTTTCCTGTCCCTCCCATTCCTTTGAGTAAAAGGATATTATGTTTCAGCAGCGCCTTTTCCATCTTGAGAATTTCTAAATCCCTGCCGACAAAGCCGTATTCTGGTAAAGGAAAGACATATTGATTGCCGATATGTTCCCAGTATTTTTCTTCCTCTTCTGGAGTAAATGGACGCAAATTGAGATTAATTTTACCGCGACAATAAATCACCGGTAATAACCAATCTTCTAAATCTATTCTCGTGTTATAATAGGCGCGGCGTTGCTTATTATTGAATAACTCTAACCGTCCCTTTCGCATCGCTTCCGTTAGGTCTTTTCCGTTCAATAATTGCTGATAAATTGGTTTCATCATCAACTTAGCTGCAGAAACCGTCACCGAATATCCCATCGCCACCACTGCTTGCATTCCCGCAGTCATCAAACGACTTCCTAAACTGGTTTCCCGATAGTCTTCTGATTCCTGGGAAATTTGCTTTGCTGACTGACAAGCATTGAGAATACAAATAGGGATATTTTTCCCAGTGAGTAAATTCGCTAATTCCGTCGCTTCTACCGGAGTCGCTTGACCTTTTTCTTCTCCTTCCAGAAACAGAAAAGCTTTTACTCCCTCATATTCTGCTAAATCCTCCAGTCCCCATCCCCTTTGATAGCGCCAAGAATCCCCGTGAACCTGTCTTTGGTACTGTTCATATTCCATTAATCCGCCATGAACATCGAAATGAATAACATGATAGTATCCTTCTCCCTTCTCATCCAGATGTCTGGTTAGTGATTCATAAGTTCCGGGACGCAATATATCAATTTTTACCGGTATTTCACTACTATTTACCAGTTCTACTAAAGGACGGGAAATCGTGCGATAGTTAACATCAGATTCCTCATTAGGACGCGCAATCACCACCAGAAGATTGATAGTAGGATAAGTGGCCATTTGCACCGGGACAACTGTAGCCCCTCGACGCTGGCGGGAGATGATACAATCTATAGAAAAGGGACGCGGTAAATCAGTATCTTTCAGCGCTTCCCAATGTAAAGCTTGAAATTCTGGCGACTGACTTTCGATGATAATTTGCAGTTGACTTAACTGCTTTCGCAAGTCTCGATATTCCCCATAAGCATTTAAATTACTCTGGAAAACCTGTTTAAATAGGTTTTCGCCATAGTTTTGGACGCTGTTGGCGGCTTTTTGCGCTTTATCCGTGTCTAGCGTCGGAAATACTAACCATTCCTCAAAGTACCATTCTAGGTCTTTTTCTTCTTGGTTAGTAAAGGGGTCAGTAACCGTAATTGGGTAGCTGTTACCGCTATCAAAATTGAGACTAGCAGTAAAGCCACCATCGTTAATTCCTTCTTCGCGGATGGTGAGGACTGGCATAGAGATAAGTTGAGAATTGTTCTATTACAACTCTTCAGCAGTTTAACGCTATTATACTGGGAAAAACCTATTGCTTTGAGCCTATGGATGTTCGAGCGGCAGTTGCCCTAGAAGCAGGAAAACCCCTAACTATTGAAACGGTAAAATTAGCCGCACCGCAAGCGGGGGAAGTGTTAGTAGAAATCAAAGCCACGGGAGTTTGTCACACCGATGCCTATACTCTCTCTGGGGCCGATCCTGAAGGCTTATTTCCCTCAATTTTAGGCCATGAGGGGGCCGGAATCGTGGTAGAAGTGGGAAAAGGTGTCACTAGCCTGAAAGTGGGGGATCATGTTATTCCCCTATACATTCCCGAATGTCGTCAGTGCGAATACTGTCTCAGCTTTAAAACCAATCTCTGTCAAGCAATTCGTCTTACCCAAGGTCGGGGAGTAATGCCAGATGGAACCAGTCGTTTTTCCCTCGATGGTCAGCCTCTTTATCACTACATGGGAACCTCGACTTTTTCTAACTATACCGTACTGCCGGAGATTTCCCTAGCCAAGATTCGCCCCGATGCTCCCTTTGAAAAAGTCTGTTATATCGGCTGCGGAGTCACTACAGGTATCGGTGCGGTGATTAATACCGCTAAAGTGGAACCGGGGGCAAAAGTGGTGGTTTTTGGTCTGGGAGGTATCGGTTTAAATGTTATTCAAGGGGCCCGTTTGGTGGGGGCCGATATGATTGTCGGGGTCGATATCAATCCCCAGAAACAAGCTTTAGCGACCAAATTCGGGATGACTCATTTTGTTAATCCCCAAGAAATTGAGGGGGATTTAGTGGCCTATCTGGTGGATTTAACTAAAGGTGGGGCCGATTATAGTTTTGAGTGTATCGGCAATGTCCAGATTATGCGTCAAGCTTTGGAATGTTGCCATAAGGGTTGGGGTGTTGCCACTATTATCGGTGTAGCTGGGGCCGGCCAGGAAATTAGTACCCGTCCTTTTCAATTAGTCACCGGACGGGTCTGGAAAGGTACGGCTTTTGGTGGAGCGAGAGGTCGTACAGATGTACCAAAAATAGTCGATTGGTACATGGAGGGCAAGATTAACATTGATGATTTAATCACCCACGTTCTACCTCTGGCAAGAATTAACGAGGCCTTTGACCTGATGCGCCAAGGGGATTCTATCCGCAGTGTGATTACATTTTGAACATAGTTAAGAAACACTTGACAAACTCTTAACTATATGTCTGCGCCAGTTTTCTGGCTCTCTTTAACTTACTATAGAAGCGATCAATCTTTGTGTCCTCTGTGTCTGGAGTGATTCCTTCCACTCCCAGTATTTACACTTATTTTGTTAAGATATATTGCAGATACCCTGAACTTTAGTCAAGAGAGGAGCTAAATCACCTAGTATTGCGTCCTTTTCAGTGTTGCCAAAGGCACGGCGTAGCCGTCCAGTGAACAGTGAAAAGACATCAGGAAAGTGCTATTTAAAACTACTCACTTAGAACTCAAATCTGATAAGGGACTTGCGCTTTGATAATGTACCTTTTGGGCGAACGCAGTTCGCCCCTACATTGTGGACAAAATCCGTTACTGTAGGGGCGCAAAGCTTGCGCCCTCCGATCGATCAGGTTTGCTGATCACCCTAAGTAGGGCGAGAGCCTTCGAGATGTTAGGGACTTGCGCTTTGATAATGTGCCATCTGGCTGGTCTAATTCTTCTACAGAGCGATTTTCTGGCTGGGATATTATTCCCACGCAAGTCCCTAACTGATGACTAATAACTTTTAAATTTTTAACTTTAAGCAAATGCGTAATAGCGGACTCCTATCAAAAACCAAAGTCAAACTGAAACGGAAAAAAACGCTCACCTCGCCGACGCGGCCAGGGCCAAATAAATCACAGAATAAAACTAAAGATAAAGAGCGTCTAGTCGGTCGTCAGCGTCAGTCATGGCTAATTATGGGCTTAATTAGCATTGTCCTGCTAGGAGGAGTTGGCTCACGCTTGGCCTATTTACAACTGCAGCAAGGACAAATTAACCGAGAAAGGGCAGAAAATAACCGGATTCGCATTCTTCCCAAACCTCCAGTCCGGGGCAACTTATTCGATCGCAATGGCAAAGTTTTGGCTACGGCCCGCTTAACCCATGCGGCCTATATTTGGCCCAAATCCCAGCGTAATCCCGCCCAAAAACTCAATCTTGACCGTTTAGCCAGTATTTTAGGCATTCCCAGAAGCGACCTAGAAAAACGCATTAACGAAGCGGACGAAAACCCCTCCACCCTGATCCGCATCGCTAGGGGTTTAACTCCAGCCCAAATTATCGCCCTAGAGGAATACAAAGACGAATTAACCGGCATTGAAGTGGACGTGGAATCAGTGCGCTACTATCCCAATGGTAAAATTGGGGCGCATATTCTCGGTTATACGGGGGAACTAACCCCGGAGGAATATAAAGCCAAAAGACCCCAGGGCTACCGGTTGGGAGATGTCGTCGGTAAAATGGGTGTGGAAGCCGCCTACGAGTCAAAATTGCGGGGAGAATGGGGAGGAATGCAGTTAGAGGTCAACGGATCGGGACAAGTAATCCAAATTCTCGGCCAAAAAATTGCTAAACCGGGGCAAGATGTCACCCTGACACTAGATTTAAAACTCCAAAAAGCCGCCGAGGCCGCTTTAGGAAAACGCAAGGGTGCGATCGTGGCGATCGATCCCCGGGATGGTTCCGTGCGGGCCATGGTCAGTTATCCTAGTTTCGATCCTAATGTTTTCTCGGCCCCAATTACCACCGCCACTTGGAAAAAACTACAAGCGGAGGGCAACCCGTTTGTTAACCGCGCTCTCCAAGGATTCCCCCCCGCTTCCACCTTTAAGGTCGTCACTGCCACTGCTGGCATGGAATCGGGGAAATTTCCCCCCAATACGGTCTTAAATACCTTTGCTGCCCTTTATGTGGGGGGGACAGCTTTTGGAGAATGGAATCACGCCGGTTTTGGTCCGATGGGTTTTGTCCGGGCCATGGCCATGAGTAGTAACACTTTTCACGGTCAAATTGGTCGCGGAGTGGGGGGACCGGCTTTAATTGCCATGGCCCGGCGCTACGGTTTCGGTCAGAAAACCGGGATAGAATTAGCGGAAGAAACCCCGGGGTTAATTGCCGATCGCGATTGGAAGCTGCGTAATTTTAAAAACTGGGATTGGTCCGTAGGGGATACGATCAATATGTCGATCGGTCAAGGATTTACCCTAGCGACTCCCCTACAGGTAGCTGTGATGTTTGCCGTCCCTGCTAACGGCGGTTTTTTGGTGAAACCGCACCTTTTACAGGATGCCCGGGATGTTAAGGAATGGCGCAAGTCTTTGAACATGAAACCTAGCACCCTAGACACCCTGAGAAAGTCCCTGAGAGCCGTGGTAGCGGAAGGAACCGGTCGGGCCCTATCAGACCCCGCTTTACCGCCTGTAGCGGGCAAAAGCGGCACAGCAGAAGCACCCCCGGGGCAGTCCCACGCTTGGTTTGGAGCTTTCGCACCCTTCGACAAGCCCGAAATTGTCGTGGTCGCCTTTGCGGAACATTCCGGCGGTGGTGGTGGGAAAGTGGCCGCACCTATGGTACGTCAGGTAATGGAGGCTTATTTTAATGTCAAACCCAAAGAAGAAAAACCCCGGCCGAAGCCTTAGAGACCTGTGGCGGTAAGCGGCACACAGCGCACGGTAATTCCCGTCGCCGTGGCAATTTTTTCCGCCCAAATCGCCAATATTTCAGCGTTTACGGGTTTGAGAATTTGCATTCCGTCGGCAGCGGTGAGGGGATTATTACCGCGGGTTTCTAATTGTCTTTGTCTGGCCCGGGGACGGGTCGGGGTGTTGAGTTGAATTTCATCCGGTTGTAGCTGTTGCATCAAATCGATGTATCGGTCTTGCTCTTGGGGCGACCAAGAGGCCAGCACCATGGTTTGAATTGCTAGTTTTCCCGACCATTCTTGGCGAAATTGTCTTAATCCCGACCAAAGAATCTGCCAATCTAGGCCAGGGACTGGACGGTTAACCCGTCGCCATTGGGCCTCGGAAACAGCATCGATTTTAGCGGCGACGATATCAGCTTTGCTCAAGTCTTGACGCACTTGGGCATCTCCCAAAAGGGTACTATTGGTTAAGACCGCCACCGGCCGCTCGGTTATTTCCTTGACGGTGGCCATTATTTCCCCTAAATTGAGGGCGAGGGTGGGTTCCCCGCTACCACTGAGAGTGACTATATCCACGTCCCAGGGGGCAAAAGCACTTAAATCCCTGCTAATTTGTTCGCTGGTGATAAAAACTCTTCGTTGCTCGGTTTTTTGCTCAATTTCTCCTAACTGACAGTAAGCACAGTTAAAGGAACAGGTAGAAACTAAACCAATCGGATCGATGCCCAAGGAACTGCCGAAACGCCAAGAGGCAACCGGACCATATACGGAGCAGAAATAATCTTGGCGAGCAGTCATCGAAAATACCGAAAGAAGACGGAGAGGGAGGGATTCGAACCCTCGGTACGGTCTTACGATTCGTACAACAGATTAGCAATCTGCCGCATTCGACCACTCTGCCACCTCTCCAAGATGACATTACTTTAGTCTAACATAAAAGGCTGATTTTTGGCAAGTAATTTTTGGGCAGTTAATCGCCTAAACGACCATCCTCCATATTGACAATGCGATCGGCGATGTCGAGAATCCGGTTATCGTGGGTGACAAGTAAAATCGTGCAACCTTGTTCTTTTGCCAATTTCTGCATGATTTCCACCACATCCCGCCCGGATTGTTTATCTAAGGCCGCGGTCGGTTCATCAGCGAGGACTAATTTGGGATGACTGACGAGGGCGCGAGCGATCGCCACTCGTTGTTTTTGTCCCCCCGATAGATCGTGGGGATAGTAATCAACGCGGTTGCCTAAACCGACTGACGCTAGAATTGCTGTGGCTTTTTGATCGAGATCTTGTTCTAAAAACTCCTCGTGCAGTTCCAAAGACATCCTAACGTTTTGTTTCGCTGTGAGGAATTTTAGTAAATTATGTGACTGAAAAATATAGCCAATTTGTCGGCGAATTTTCAGCATTTTGCCCTTACTAATTCCTAACATTTCTTGGCCGAGAATTTTTAAACTGCCCGCTTGTGCCGATCGCAAACCTCCCATTAAACTCAATAAAGTGGTTTTCCCCGATCCCGAAGGACCAGTCATAATCACTACTTCCCCCGCTTTAATTTCCAGATCGATATCGTATAAAACCTGTTTTTTTAATTCCCCCGTGCCAAAATAGTGATTTAAGCCTTTAATGGCAATTACGGGTTCATTAGGGCTAAAATCGACTAATTCTCGCTCTTTTTGAAAAATCCGCATTATTTCACCCTTGATCGCTTAGAAAATATCGGCTGGATCTGCTGTCCTTAATTTGCCCATGGCGACAATTCCAGAGGCAATACACATAATAATTGTCAGGATTAAAACTTCGATCGCCCTAGCGGTAGTCATCACTATGGGTAAAAGTGTAGCGGAGGAAGCGAGATGATAAACACCGAGAGAGACGATAAACCCGGGTATATACCCCAAAACCGCTAGTAATAAGGCCTCTTGCATCAAAACCCCGACTAAATACCAATCACCGTAACCCATAGCTTTTAGGGTAGCGTATTCGGGTAAGTGATCGGTGACATCGGAATAGAGAATTTGATAGACAATGACGATACCGACGATAAAACCGACTACTGTACCTAAACCAAAGATAAAACCAATGGCTGTACCATTTGCCCAATAGGTTTTTTCCCTTTCAGCAAATTCTTTTAAAGTAAGGACTATTACTTCATTTTTAGGGAAAAGTGCCTGTAAATTGACCTTAACTGCTTCGATATTTGCCCCCGGTTGCAGTTTCACCAGTCCTATATCGATTTCGTGGGGTTGACGTTCGGGAAAGAGCCTTAAAAAGGTAGAATCACTGGTAATGACGTTACTATCGGCAGCAAAGGAGGCACCAAGGGTAAAAATTCCCGCTACCTGTACCTCTTTTTTATTTAACTGAACTGTCAAATCGGGGTTTTTCTGGAGTAAATCGACAATTGGACCGAATTCTGGTCTTCCTGCTTGATCGTACAAGACGCGATTTAACATCTTTAGATCACTGGATTTTTGATTGACTTCTGGGAGAGTAAAAACCCGTTGACTGGGATCAAAACCAAAGACTAAAGTAGTTCTTTCTAGGGCAGTTTCGGGATTGCGCCACTGGGCCGAAGCAATATAAACTGAGGCTAAAGATTGAATGCCCTCGACTCTTTTAGCTTGGTACAAGCGATCTCGTGAGAAACTTTTCACGGCAAAGAGGGTGTCGAATTGGGGATTAATCAGGACTAAATCCGCATCGAGGACATAATGGGGTTTAACGGAAGCATCAAATAAGGCATCCCGAAACCCCAACTGTGTGAAAATTAGGAAGTCGGCAAAAGCAATCCCGGCAATAGCTACAATCAAACGGGTTTTCTCTCGCGTCACCTGTAACCAAGATAGGGGCGTTTTTTTGAATAGATGGGTTAGTTTCATTGGGTGTTGGGTGTTGGGGTTTTGGGGTGTTGGGGTTTTGGGGTGTTGGGGTGTTGGGGTTTTATTTGAAATTCCCCACTTCCCCACTTCCCCACTTCCCCTAAAACCTACTGATTAATAGTTACAGTTACTTGGGAATTGGTTAAACCTGCCACTTTTTCACTGTTTTTGCGATCTAAGGCAATGCGGACAGAGATAACTTTGCGATCGAAGTTTTCCCCTGGTTGATTGCTGAAGATATTTTGTTGGTCAACTTTTAAGGCAATTAAGCGCACTTTCCCCCTAACTTCGCCCTTAAACGCCGATCCGGTAATCGTGGCAGTTTGTCCCTTGCGAATTTTGCCGATATCGCTTTGATAGATTTCGGCAATTACTTCCATGCGCTCGGTTTCAGCGAGGTCAACAATTCCTTGATCGCTGATTTGTTCCCCGATACGGGTATTGACTTTAATCACTTTGCCGGTAATTGGCGATCGAATATAAGCCTGATTTAACTCGGTTTGGGCCTTTTTAACGGCAACTAGGGCAGCATTTACCTCCGCTTCGGCTGCCCGCACATCGACTCCCCGCACTTCCGAGACTTGATTTAAAGTGGATCTGGCCTCTTTGATCTGCTGTTGACCGGTGGATTCAATCCGGGCTAGGGTAGTCTTGGCTTCTTGTATCTGTTGTTTACCAGTGCTTTCAATCCTCTCTAGGGTAACTTTTGCTTCTGTTAGTTGTTGATTACTGGTTTCTAAATTCAGTCTTTTACTATCAAAACTAGAGGCGGAAATTGCCCCTTCTTGATAGAGTTTTTCGTAGCGATCAAATTCAGCTTTGGCATTGCGATATTCTGCTTCTAATTTAGCAATTGTCGCTTTTTGGGCAGCTATATCCCCTTCTAATTGCGCTGTTAATCTTTGGATAGTTGTCCGTTGGTTTGCTTGATCCCCTACCCATTGTGCTTCGATTTTTCGCACGTTAGCGGCATTAGCATCGATTTCACCGACTTTTGCTCCAGCTTTTACCTGTTCTACCTTGGCTGCGGCTACTCTTACCTGTTCTTGTGCCTGTCGCAGGTTATCCTCTAATCTTTCCTGACTTTCGAGAATGGCGATTATTTGTCCCGTTTTGACGCTATCTCCTTCATCGACTAATAATTGCTTGACTCGATCGGAATTAAGCAACATCGGGGCAGATATGCTGATAATTTCTGTCCTCGGTTCAATTCTGCCTAAAGCGGTGATTTTTTGCGGTGCGGGCGAGGCAATGACAGGGGTTTTGGTTTCGGGTTTGCTGGCGAATTGGGAAAGACTATAAAAGGTGGTTATTCCTAATAATCCTGTGCCTAATACTATTAACCCGATCATTAACTTTTGATTTGGTTTCACAAAAGTTTTACCTTTCATAATTTTTTAGTTAATAAGTGATTGTTGGGGGTTAACAGTTTTTCTGCAAATAAGTAGTAAGAATTTTACCTAATAATTCCATTTGTTCATCGATCGCAATCTGTTCATTGCACCACAGGCGCTCTAATATCAGTCCATTAATAACGCTGACAACTAACCAAGCTACACTCGGATCGGTAATACCTAAAATCTCGATTACTGCCTGATGATAGCGGCGATCAACGCGCTCAAAAAATTGACTACGACTCAGTTCTTCTCGTCCTTGATATTGAGAATAATCAATCCATAAGAATAATTGTTTGATGCAGTAATCCTCGCGATTAGTCATAAATTTTCCGAGAATTTTTAGCTTTTCTGTCAGGGTTTTTCCTCGATCGATCTCGGCTTTAGCTAATAAAACATCCTCTCGGCACATCTCCTCGACTAATTGCTCGAAAAGTGCCGCTTTACTGGGAAAGTAGTGGTATAGCGTTCCCGTGGACACTCCCAATCCTTGCGCTAATTCTCTCGTCGTCATGTTAGCATAGCCCTTCTCGGCAAAGAGTTCGGCACTTTTTAAGAGGAGTTCTTTTCGGTATTGTTCTACATCTACTATCTTAGGCATAAGTTTAATATCGAACGTTCGTTATATTTTAGCTTAACATTACTATAGATGGAAATCGGTCGTCCCTTTGCCTGTATGCTAGAAAGAGGAGCTAATTCGTTATTGAGCGAGCTTTTTTGCGAGGATTCACAGTATGGGTAATATTCACGAGCAGTTATTAGAGGAATTAGCCGAAGTGGAGTGGAGTGACTTGATCCCCCATGCTCAAAGGGATGCGCTGATCCTGGTTTCCGATTCCCTCAATTTAATCGAAGTGGCAGAAGCGATCGCCAGTGATCAAGTTGCTCAAGTGCAGAATTGGATCGGGGAAAAACTACTAGAAAAACCGACACAAGAGCAATTAAGCGATTGGAATTCCCATCCCGATAACCTTTTTAGTACACTAATCGTGCAACCTTTTGTGTTAATTCAGGCCGCAGTTTAGATTTAGATATAGCGGTTTTCACAACTGTGTGGTACACTTAAACTTTTGCTGGTTAAGCTTTTAAACATCGATAATGTACCTCTTGCGAACAGGAAATGCTATAAAACCAACCCCCCCAATCTTGTGGGATTGAGAGGTGAGAAAGAATAATCCTGGCATCGAGCTATTGCCCCGGTCGGCAACCCGACAAGTATCTTGGCCAGGGTCGTAACGGTAATGGATGTAACGGAAACTCCCATTGAACGCCCCCAAAAGAAACAGAAAGATTTTTTGGCTCTTCTGGTTTCTGTGTGGAAACGAGGTCTATACTGATAGTTTCTTCGACAAAATAGTCCTAAAAGTGTTGCCCGATAAGCATTTCACGATTCCATAAGCAAAAATTATCACACAAAGTCGAGAAGAGCCGATTTTTTTGTGGGTAAAAGAGGTTATCATACTTTAAAATCCCAATTAGTAGCTGATCAAAATACAGAGGAAA
>NZ_JADBUN010000133.1:0-46205 GCF_020245625.1 Microcystis sp. M049S2
GGCAAGACTTTAGTGAGCGGTAGTGTTGACAAGACTATCAAACTCTGGAATGTAGAAACAGGCAAAGAAATCCGCACCCTCAAGGGGCATGATGATCTTGTCACAAGCGTTAATTTTAGTCCCGACGGCAAGACTTTGGTGAGCGGTAGTTGGGACAAGACTATCAAACTCTGGAATGTAGAAACAGGCCAAGAAATCCGCACCCTCAAGGGGCATGATAGCGCTGTCAGAAGCGTTAATTTTAGTCCCGACGGCAAGACTTTGGTGAGCGGTAGTGATGACAACACCATCAAACTCTGGAATGGAAACAATGGCTGGGGTTTAGATGCTTTAATGGAGCGTAGTTGCGATTGGGTGCGGGTTTATTTGCACAATCCTAATTCTGGTGTCAGGGAGGAGGATAGGGGTTTGTGTGATGGGATTTGATCCCCCCCTGCCCCCCTTAAAAAGGGGGGAGAATTTAGTATCTGGGGAAATTTATCTAAATTTCGTTAAAATTATGATAGAAGGAATCGATCAGAAAAATGATGAATGAAAACTACCCGCTACTTTGAAGAACAAGTCTTGGTCAAAAGACCCTATCTTAAGCGAGAATGGTGTCAACAGGCTATCCAGAATCCAGTTAGACGAGAAATAGAACCAAATGGACGCATTCGTCATTGGTTATACATTCCCGAATTAGGAAAATACTTGCGAGTTGTCACTCTAGATGATGGAGAAACCATTCATAACGCCTTCCCAGATCGTAACTTTAAGGAGTAAAAAATGAAATTTAGTTATTATCCTGAAACCGATTCTCTATACATTAGCCTATCAGAAAAAACAAGCACCGATTCTCAAGAAATCGCCCCTGATATTGTTTTAGATTTTGATAGCGAAGGAAAATTAGTTGGAATTGATATTGATCAAGCTAGTCAAATTGTTGATTTAACTCGTTTAGAAACTGAATCTTTCCCCCTTAATTCTGTTATTTTAGCTCAATCAAAATAGTCTATATTAGAATCAAATACCCAAAGAGATAACCATGGCTAAAATCTCCATTTCTTTACCCGATGAACTGGTTAATTACCTAAACCAGAAAGTATAAGATAAAAGCATTTTCATCGCCTCAATTTTACAACAATGGCGACAACAACAAGAAGCAGAAGAACTCGCCCAAGCTTTTTTAGCAGTAGATGAACTAGAATTAGGATGGACTGACGAATGGCAAACAGCAGCGATTATCAACTCGGAAGCATTATGGCTGAAGTAAAACTGAGTTCTAAACATCTAAACTCCTTAAAAAAATTTATTGAAGACGCATTAACCGAAAGACTGCAAGAACTTCAAGAAGGAATTAAGCGCACCCAAGAACGAATAACTTTTTTTGAAAATAAGTAGCTGGTTATAATTAAATTAAAAATGGATTTTAGGTTCGATCCCCCCTGCCCCCCTTGATAAGGGGGGTGCCGATAGGCGGGGGGATCTGATGATTTTTAACGCCTACCTACTTAAGTATCAAATGCAGACACAAGAATTTCTCAGACGATTTGAAAACAATGAATTGCAGCATACCTTAGACTTTGATGAATGGATGGGAGAAGCTTGGATGCTAGAAGCTTTACTGCAAGACAAAGAAGAAATTGAGGAGATAGAATTTGTTGATTAATGACTATTTTCAAGAGATTAGACATCTCATTGAAGCTTGTCCAATAGTTCAATCTTATAACCTCATTACTGATAGTAGAAGTCTTTATGTAGGGTTTGCTGAAAAAGTACGGGCGAAGCATTCGGATAGAAAATCTCTGGTTTCACCGATAGGTTATTGCCCGAATGCTTCGCCCCTACAGGACGCGGGCCGATGAAGACGCAAGGTTTTGAACGACGATTCTCTCAAAATCTTGCACCTGTTTCGCGAGAAAAGCCACAAATTTGACAGAAAAGAATTTGATTCGTCGGGTTGAGAAGGATATACAGTTCGGGTTTATAATGATAAAAGTTTATGCTCAGAAAATTAATTACACTCTTTTAAAAAGTTTCTTTATTTCGACAGTAGCTGTCAGTATCTCCCGTAATTGTAGCGTTTAGAAATACCTAATCTTAACCAATTAACAAAGCGAGAAAGTATTAGCAACCCTTCTCGCTTTATTATCACTAAACCAACGCCTCCACAGCTTGCGGAACTACTGCCGTCTCGGTCGTGGTCGTGGGATTTTCCCCTAGATAAATTCCCAAAGAACGGGCTGTTTTCACGATAAAACCCTCAGGATCCACGGGATAGGCACAGCGATGCTCTTGATGACATTGTTTGATAATTTTGATCACTGGTTTCAGGGGCAAACTACGCACTTGTCCCCCGCGCCAAATCACCACGCGATCGAGTTTTCCCTGTTCGATTAATTCTACGGCCTTAATGCCGAAGGCCGTGGCTAACAGTCGATCCATGGCCAAAGGAGGACGACTTCTTTGCAGGTGTCCCAAAGACATGGCCCGCACATCCATGGAATTGAGATAACAGAAGACGGGATCGGTAACGCACAAAGAGCGAGTTTTGTCAAATATTAATTTTTCTAAATAATCGGCAATATACTTCTCTTTTTGGTTATTTTCGTTCTTAACACCCTCAGAAATCACAATGAGAGCGAATTTACGACCTTGAGCGCGTAATTCTGCCAAATGACGACAACAACCGTCGATAATTGCGGGAGTGAGAGCCGGGGTTAATTCGGGAATAAAAATCGCATCGGCCCCCCCGGCAATTCCGGCATGAAGGGCTAGATGACCGGCATCTCTACCCATCACCTGCACAATCATCACCCTTTCGTGACTAGCGGCGGTAAAGGTGAGATCATACAAAGCTTGAGTGACGATATCGACGGCAGTGGTAAAACCGACTGCCCATTCCGTATAGGGAACGTCATTATCGATGGTTTTGGGAACCGCGATAATATTCCAGTTGCCTTTCTGGGCGAGATCGTAGATGATATCGATGCTCCCATCGCCTCCAACGACGATCAGGGCATCTAATCCCAGCATTTCGTATCCTTGAAGGATTTTCGTGGCAATTTCTGGGTTTTCGGGATGTCCTTTGCTCAAAGAACCCAAAACACTACCACTAAGAAACTGCAAAACGTCTAATCCTTTCAAGACCCCGGGTAGGTTATAGCCATGCTGAGTCAGGATTAAATCTTCGGGGTGATATTTTCCCTCGGCAATCTGCATAAAACCGTCGGTCCCGTAGGGAATGCCGTACACATCCCAACCCTTGAGTTTTGATGATTTCACCACGGCACGAATTACCGCATTTAACCCCGGGCAATCGCCACCACTGGTCAGAATGCCGATTTTTTTCTTTTGATTCTCGTTCATAGTTATATCCTCCAGGATTTTTTTTTCTTTGTCGGGAGTCGGGTGGGTGTTAGGGTTTTAGGGTTTTGGGGTTTTGGGGTTTTGGGGTTTTAGGGTTTTAGTTGAAATTCCCCATTCCCCCATTTCCCCATTTCCCCATTTCCCCATTCCCCCATTCCCCCATTCCCACTTCCCACTTTTATTTACTGGTGGTTTGAAAACGTTTCCAAACAGGTTCGTAACTTTGCAGAGCTTTCATATACTGTACCCGTTCAAAAGCGGTCGGATCTGGGCAGTTCATTTGACTCATACTGCCAATTAACTGCTCGATCGATTCGTATTCATTTTCTTCCAACCAATGCAATAAACCCTGTTCGATCTTGGTAATTTCCTCCAAACCGTGGCGTAATAAAACACTAACTAACATGGTCACTTTTGCCCCCACCATCATCATTTTGATCACGTCGATGGCGTTATGAATACCACTGGTAGCGGCAAAATCCGTCGCTACACGACCGTAAAGCATGGCAATCCAGCGCAGGGGTAAACGCATTGCTTGGGGATTACTGAGGATAATATTAGGGTGAACATCTAAGGTGTCTAAGTCGATATCCGGCTGATAGAAACGGTTAAATAATACCAACCCATCGGCCCCCGCTTCCGCTAATTGTTTAGCCATATTGGCCGTATTGCTAAAGTAGGGACTTAACTTCATCGAGACGGGAATCGATACCTCCGATTTGACAATTTTGAGGATATCAATATAGTTTTGTTCGACGTGATTTCCGGTTAATTCCAGGTCGTTGGGAACATAATAAACATTCAACTCCAAAGCATCAGCGCCCGCTTGTTGAATTTGAATGGCATACTCCAACCATCCCCCAGAGGTCTCACCGTTGAGACTGGCAATAATGGGAATATCGACCATTTCTTTGGCTTTGCGAATATGGTTGAGATATTCGTCGGAACCAACGTGAAAAACCTCCGGTTCGGGAAAATAAGTCAAAGCTTCCGCAAAACTCTCGGCTCCGTGGGTAAAATGATGGTGTAGAGCCAGTCTTTCGTGTTTAATCTGCTCCTCGAAAAAGGAGTGTAAAACCACGGCAGCGGCTCCGAAGTCTTCCATTCTCTTGATATTGTCGATATCCTCGCTCAAGGGTGCGGCCGCACCGATAACTAGCGGCGATCGCAATTGTAAACCCATGTAAGTAGTGTGTAGATTCATAACTATTCGTTGCTCCCTGTACCTTTTGCTGCTAAATACTGATACATTTGCCAGCGCGTATCCACATCTGCTTGTGCTTCTTTGAGCAGACGTTTAGCTTCCTCCGGCTTACTGGTGGCCAACATCTTAAAGCGATTCTCCGAGTAGAGAGTTTGCGCTACGGTAAGCTTAGGCGCACGGC
Organism: Microcystis sp. M049S2; assembly: GCF_020245625.1. Classification (NCBI taxonomy): domain Bacteria; kingdom Bacillati; phylum Cyanobacteriota; class Cyanophyceae; order Chroococcales; family Microcystaceae; genus Microcystis; species Microcystis sp. M049S2. Next base: position 4,734 of record NZ_JADBUN010000133.1, read on the forward strand.
TGTCCAATTGTAGGGGATTTTTGCCTTCTTTAGCTAAATCGGGATGATAACGGTACATTAACCAGCGACCGCTTTCCACCACTTCTTTTTGATGGTTCATGGCGGTGGTCATGTTGATCCCGTGAGCAATACAGTGAGAATAGGCGATAATTAACGATGGCCCGTTATAAGCTTCCGCTTCTAGGAAAGCTTTGATAGTTTGCTCGTTTCTTGCCCCCATAGCCACGCTGGCCACATAGACGTTACCGTAGGTCATGGCCATTAAACCGAGGTCTTTTTTCGGCCCTGGTTTGCCACCAGAAGCAAATTTAGCTACGGCGGCGCGAGGAGTAGCTTTCGAGGCCTGGCCGCCCGTATTCGAGTAAACTTCCGTATCCATGACCAAAATATTCACATTGCGACCACTAGCTAAAACGTGATCTAAGCCACCATAACCGATGTCGTAGGCCCAACCGTCACCCCCGACAATCCAGACGCTTTTCTTGACCAGATAATCGGCCACGGATAACAACATTTTCACCTGCGTGGTCGGGGTTAATTGCCCTAAACGGGATTTTAGGGCCTCTACCCGATGCCGTTGTTCGTAAATTTCCGCTTCATCGACTTGGTGACAATTGAGAATATCTGCCGCTAGACTTTCTCCGATTTCACTAGCGAGGGTTCCTAACAGTTCGGCGGCAAATTCTGCCTGTTTATCGATGGAAACTCGGAATCCTAAGCCAAATTCGGCATTATCTTCAAAGAGGGAATTCGACCAGGCCGGACCGCGACCTTCGGCGTTAACTGCCCAGGGCGTTGTCGGTAAATTACCTCCGTAGATAGATGAACAACCGGTGGCATTAGCCACTATCATGCGATCGCCAAATAGCTGACTGACCAATTTAACGTAGGGAGTCTCACCACAACCGGCACAAGCGCCGGAAAACTCAAAGAGAGGTTCCTGCATTTGCTGATGGTTAATTTTATTGAGATTTAGGCTTAATCGGTCTGGATTAGGTAAATTAAGGAAGAAATCCCAGTTAACTCGTTCCTGTTCCCGCAGGGGCAATTGGGGAGCCATATTAATCGCTCTTAGACGTGGTTGCGATTTGTTTTTAGCGGGGCAAACATCAACACAGAGACCGCAACCGGTACAATCTTCGGCGGCCACTTGGATGGTGAATTTTAGCCCTTTCCAGTCGTGATCCTTGGCATTTGCGACTTTAAAGGTTTCCGGGGCCGTGGCTAATTCGGCCTCATCATAAACTTTCGAGCGAATAACGGCGTGGGGACAAACGAGAACGCATTTACCGCACTGAACACAGACATCCGCATCCCAAACGGGGATTTCTTGGGCAATATTGCGTTTTTCCCATTGGCTAGTGGCGGTGGGGTAAGTACCATCGTTGGGAAGGGAGCTAACGGGCAATTCATCCCCGTGACGGGCGATAATTTTGCCGAGGACTTCTCGGACGAAAGCGGGTGCGTTGTCGGGAATCGGTGGTCTTAATTCAAAAGCTTCGGGGGTGACAGTGGCGGGAATTGGCACTTGATAGAGGTGTTCTAGGGCAGAATCCACAGCTTTGATGTTCATCTGCACGATTTCTTCGCCTTTCTTGCCGTAGGTCTTGCGGATGGCTTTTTTGATTTGTGCGATCGCATCTTCCCGAGACAAAACCCCCGCTAGGGCAAAGAAACACACCTGCATCACGGTATTAATCCGACTGCCCATCCCCGCTTCTTTGGCTACTTGAGTCGCATTAATCGTATAAACTTGCAGATTTTTATCGATGATAGTTTGCTGGAGATGGCGAGGTAAGTGACTAAATACCTCCTCCGGTGGATAGGGACTATTCAGCAGAAAAATTGAGTTCGATTTAGCGGTTTCTAGCAGATCAAATTGTTCGACAAATTCCCACTGATGACAGGCGATAAAGTTAGCATCGGTGATTAAATAGGTAGAGCGAATCGGATGGGGGCCAAAGCGTAGGTGAGAAACGGTGACGGAGCCAGATTTTTTGGAATCATAGACGAAATAACCCTGGGCATAATTATCAGTATCTTCACCGATGATTTTAATTGAATTTTTGTTAGCTCCCACCGTACCATCGGAACCTAAACCGTAGAAAACCGCCCGCACTACTTCGTCTGGTTCAGTGGAAAAACTGCGGTCATATTCCAGACTGGAAAAGGTGAGATCGTCAACGATACCAATAGTGAAGTGATTTTTCGGTTTGTCGAGACTTAAGTTATCAAATATACCAGCAACCATGGCTGGAGTAAATTCTTTGGAAGATAAACCGTAGCGTCCTCCCACAATTTTCGGCAGCTTGCCTTCGTACTCTTCCATAAAGGCATTTACCACGTCTAAATATAGCGGATCACCCCCGGCACCGGGTTCTTTACAGCGATCTAAAACGGCTATTTTTTTCACCGTGGTGGGCAAAGCTGCCAGTAATTTGTCGGCGGCAAAGGGACGATAAAGACGAACTTTTAAGACCCCAACTTTAGCCCCATTTTGATTGAGATAATCCACGGTTTCATGGACGGTTTCCCCTCCCGATCCCATTAAAATAATCACTCTTTCGGCATCGGGCGCACCGTGGTATTCATAGAGATGGTATTGCCTTCCTGTTAATTGGGCAAAACGATCCATAATTTTTTGGGCGATATCGGGACAAGCATGATAGAAAGGATTGACGCTTTCCCTTGCTTGGAAATAAACATCGGGATTTTGTGCCGTGCCTCGTAACACTGGTCGATCGGGAGTTAAAGCTCTTTGACGATGGGCAATAATTAGGTCTTCATCGATCAGTTCTTTGAGAGTTTCATCGCTAATTAATTCGACTTTTTGCACCTCATGACTGGTACGAAACCCATCAAAAAAGTGCAGAAAAGGAATCCTGGTTTCTAGGGTGGTAGCCGTGGCAATAGCCGCCAGATCTTGAGCTTCTTGAACGGAATTAGCCGCTAACATAGCCCAACCCGTACTTCTGGCAGACATGACATCACTATGATCTCCAAAAATTGACAACCCTTGGGCTGCTAAAGCACGGGCCGCCACATGGACTACTGAAGAGGTTAATTCTCCCGCAATTTTGTAGAAGTTGGGGAGCATTAATAATAATCCCTGGGAGGAAGTGAAAGTAGTAGTTAAAGAGCCTGTTTGTAGCGCTCCGTGCAGGGTTCCCGCTGCCCCACCTTCGCTCTGCATTTCGATTACGGAAGGAATGGTTCCCCAGAGATTAGCTCTGCGTTCGGCTGCCCAACTATCGGACCATTCACCCATAGGCGAGGAGGGAGTGATAGGATAAATAGCGATTACTTCACTGAGACGATAGGCAACGCGTGCAACAGCTTCGTTACCGTCTATGGTTGCATAGGTTTTTGTGGTCATGTGTTCCCCTTAGTTTTTACGATATTTGTCGGGATTTTAAGTTTTTTTACGGCTCAATTTCGCACTAAATATCCCCTCGTTTCCCTGACAACCGAAGGATTTTCTTGAGCGTCGCTTTTGACTCCCTATCTACTATTGGACGCTTACGGCAGACAGGCTTAAGTAGAGCGATTTTTCTGTCTCCACCTCGATCATTATCCAGATTCTTGGCTTTCTAGCAATTCGTTATTTTTTCTTAATACGCTGCTGAGTTTGCCAGCAATTGTCACCTGGATTAATTAATATTGAGAATTGATAAGTAATCGTGCAGAATTAATTTCCTAAATTTTTGATTTTTGCCAGCGATCTCAATAACCAGTTGATTTAGTCGGCCGATGAAGTTAAGATGTACTAGGTTGAACACAAATGAACTAAAGTACAAATTATCTTAACCTAAGGATGGGAAAATAGATCATGACTAACCTCGAATCCCTTACTCAAGCGCAACAGGAGTTGTACGACTGGCTAATTGAGTATATTCGTACTACGCAACACGCCCCTTCCATCCGGCAAATGATGCGAGCGATGAATTTACGCTCTCCCGCACCGATTCAAAGCCGTTTAGAACGTTTACGCACCAAAGGCTATATTGATTGGACAGAAGGAAAAGCACGCACCCTGCGGATTCTCAAACAACCAGTGCAGGGTTTACCGATTCTCGGCGTGATCGCTGCTGGTGGTTTAGTGGAACCCTTCACCGATGAGGAAGAAAAACTCGATCTTTCTAACCTGTTGCAACGCAGTCAAGACTGTTATGCTCTGCGCGTTTCCGGAGACAGTATGATCGAGGATCATATTGCCGATGGGGATCTGGTGATTATGCGTTCTCTGACGGGTAGTGAAGCGGTGTCCAATGGGGAAATCGTCGCCGCTAGAGTCGAAGGCCACGGCACTACTTTAAAACGTTTCTACCAAGAAGGAGAAATCATCACTCTCCAACCCTCCAATCAAAAATACCAACCAATTACAGCCAATACCGAACAAGTACAAGTACAAGGGGTTTTGGTTGGTGTTTGGCGCGGTTATTAGCCAAAACTGGGGCGCACTTAAGCGCCCCGATAATTTTTCCTCTCCTTGGCTCCCAGAAAAGAACCGGTTTGGCAGACTAGGATAAGCTGTTGACTATCCAAATTACTCGTTAAGATTGCCGGGGAGCGGGGAGCGCCAGAGCTGCGGAGCAGGGAGAAGGAGTTTGAGCATTTGTACTAAAATTTTCAATAGGCAGTTTAAATTCAATACAGCTTACCAGCACTTTTTGAGAATTTACTCAGACAGTACCTGATGAGCCTTTCTTTGTCAACTCTTGAGGTTGATGCGTTTCATTTTTGAATTGGCGCTAAATCAGCATCATGTCTCTCTTGTAAAATTTTGTAATGTTTGCGGAAAGCCCAAGAGTGAATTGTAGAAATAAGGGTAAGATAACAAAAGATTAGGAGTGCTAAATATTAAAATATTTAGGATACCTAAATTACGTTAACTTACATTTGTTCTTTACACACAAGAGTAATTTGATGAACCAGAATGTATTGCCTCTAGGTATAGTCTTTTCATTGCTATTAACGCTCCCGACACCAGAAATAGCTCAAGCAGTGTCGATAGAAATGTTTCCATCAAAACAGGCTGTAGCAGTAGGAGAAGCATTTCAGGTAGATATCGTTATTAATGGACTAGGAAAGATGACTGCGCCTTCTTTGTCTGCCTTTGACCTCGATTTAGGTTTTAATAATAGTGTGCTGAAATTCGACAGTGCTATCTTTGGGGGTTTTGTCGATTTGTCTGGCACGGGAACGAAGGGGTTTAACAATAGTCAACAGGGAATTGTGAACTTCTTTGAGATTTCTTTAGATTCTCCTGAAACCCTTAATGCTTCGCAACCCAGTAATTTTAAGCTAGCAACATTAAACTTCATGGGACTTTCTCCCGGCAGTAGTGTCCTTTCGCTCTCTGTCAATGATTTGACAGATGAAAACACGAATCCTCTTACTTTAAATACGTTGCCTACTGATAAATCCGTTCAAGTTATTCGTGTACCTGAATCAAGCTTTGGTTTGTTAAGTTATTTGACTACCCTTGGATTGGGTTTGGTACTGACAGGCAAAAAGTTAAAAGTCACGCTCCCATTAGTGGCAGACAAAGAAAGATAACACAGCGATTCAAGACTGTTGAGAAAATCCCAGGAGATATTTTGATTATGGAAAATTCTGCCGCATCTTTACCTGTTTCCGGTTTAAACTCATCTAATGTAAATCCCATGCTGTCAGGGCTTGATCTGGGTTATTTATCAGGGACGAACACCTCCCTAAACTCAGGATTACAGCAGATGATGTCCACAAGTGTCCCTATTAGCGATCTAAACCTTCATGGATATACTCAACCTCAAAAGACTGAGATAATCCCAATTACTAATAAAGATTCTCTTACGGGACTAATCCCCCAAGATTCTCCAATGCAAGTTAGCTACTTAGGAGATCAGTTATTAAAAGGAGATGCTGATGGCGATGGGGATTTAGAGCAAGACGATTACAATGCCATTGTTAATGCCCGCAATACTAAAGCTTCAGGAGCCAACGATCTGCGTGATCTTGATGGTAACGGACGTATTACTGTAGCGGATGCCAGAATATTAGGTTTACAACTACGCAATAACACGGATCATAGCGGGCCAATTGTTACCAATGCGCTCTTGCGTGATACAGCCCACGATCTGGGAACAACAAGCGATAATATTACCGCCGATCCTTCTGTCACAGGAACAGTAAGTGACGCTAGTGGAGTAACGAGGGTCTTAGCTACCTTTGATGATATTCACTTTACTAATGTTACCAATTGGATCAATGCTGATGGCAGTTTCACATTTCAGCGTTATCAGCTAGAGCAAATCAATGGTGCTCCCTTAGGAGAAGGTAATCACACATTTCATCTTCTTGCTAAAGACAAATGGGGAAACACAACTGATTTCGATATCAACTACACCCTCAACCGAGTCATTTATGCAGCAGTGGATATGATGGACGAAGATTTGGTCTTGATTAACACTGAGACGGATCAAATACTTCAATTTCCTCTAGCAAGTTTAGGTACAGGAGCAAATGCTTATCCTGGGGGTAATCCACAGCACGCTTGGATCACGCCTGATGAAAAGACGATCTATCTGACAAGTGACAACTCAGCCACTACCCCAAGCGCAATTACAGTGATCAGTATTGGTGATCATATAGATTGGTCAGGAGGCCCATCAGATATAAGCATTTCTAAGGTTTTAATTCTCGATCCGCCTGGAAATCCATCCAACTATCCCACTGTCAGTCAAGTTGATCCGAGCCAACGAATTGCTAGTTGGACTCAACCGCCATTGACTCAAATACATGGCCCCACTTTTCTGCCGGAGTCTCCCTATACTTATATGACTGTTTGGACGGATAATCGTTTTCCCGTCATTGATACGAGAACAAATGAGTTTGTCAGCATCTCACCCTTGACTTTTGGAAGTAACAGTAATCAAACTCACACCGTTACATTTAACGATGCTGGAACTCTCGGATTAGGAACTGGTTATTACTACGATCACAATGAGATTGATTTGTATTCACCTAATCGTGAAACAGGACAACTTACTCATATCAGTTCTGTCAAATTAGAGCAAGGGAATAACTATGCTGCTTTCACCCATCACATGATTTGGCGAGATAACCGCTATATTCTCACAGGTTCGTTGCAGTTTGGACCGACATCCTTGACTCCCGAAGGCAAGAATATCATTGGGCCGAGTATTTGGTTAATTGATACCCTCAATCCTAGCGCCCCAACTGCTAGTCTGATTATTCCTCATGTCAATGATCCTAATCAGCCTGGTATCTACCGTTCTGCCTCAGATATGGCGATTGTTGGAAATAAGCTGTATGTAGGTGAAGAAGACTCTTTAGGAGACACTTTTGGACGAGATGGCTTTGTTTCTGTATTTGATATCACTGATATCAATAACCCTGTTTTTCTCAAACGGTTCAAACCAGGTGAAGATTTACCCTCAGATTTTGCTGTTGCTCACGGTATCGCTGCTACACCCGACGGGACATCCGTTTATGTGACTAGCTATGCTTCTAACTACATCATCAAAATTGATCCAAAAACAGACCAAGTAGTGAAAATTTATGGGGCAGCCGATGGACTGATGATGCCTCATGGAGAGTTAATTGCAGGGAATTATCGATAAGTTTCTAAGAAATCTCCGGTCCTGTGTTCTGAGTGAGGAGTTAAAGCCAATAACACAACGGAGATTTCTGAGTTTCTTGACAATTTTACATTAAGGAGTTAACCATGAATCCTCTAACAAATCAGAAGCCTCTCTCCCATTCTCGTAGCCTACTACAAAAGATGAATAAGAATTGGGCATTAAGAGCCCAAGTCAAAAAAGAAGAGTCAAATTTAGAATCCTTATTAGACCCCACCTTACCTGACTTTCGAGTTGATTTGTTGCCATTTCACAAGCACTCTCGTTTTTTGACGGTTGCTCCTAGTATTCAACAAAAAATTCTTTCTTGTGGCTGGTTAATCTATAATCTCAAGACAGTTGATATTGAACTTAAAGTCATCAATCCTGTTTGTGAAGATATTCTCTATCAAAAACTTCCGGGAGTCGAAGATGAAAATATTCAGGAAATTGTCGCTGATACTTTGATAGACGAATCATTTCATGTTAAGTTGGTCAAAAGAGCCTGTAGCATTACAAAGCAACAACGAGGATTAGAATTCCAGAATCTACCAGCTTTTAATCTGATTAGCAGTATGCAGCGTGAACAAGATTCCTATTCGGAAAATTGGCAAAAAACTATCATTAGGTTAGTCACAGCAATTGTTTCGGAGGTCTTTATTAGTGATTATCTCAATTTACTCTCAGATGATCGAAAAATTCAACCCTTTAACCGCATGGTTGTTTATACTCATCGCTGTGATGAACAAGCTCATGGGTGTATTTTTAAAAACTTGACCAAGTGTATATATAACCAACTAAACCCACAAGAGAAGGAATTTTTCATTGAGAAGTTGCCATTACCTGTACGTTGGTTTGCCAATATGGAGTTTCCACTTTGGAACTCGCTGTTAGAGCAAATTGGATTTGATCATACTCAGGAAATGTTAAATGACTGCGCGGCTGATAATGAAGTTAACTTGATGCGGCTCGATTATAGCGGAATCATAACCCTCGCCCAAGAGCTTGGTATTTTCGATTCTCAGCATGGTATTGATAGTTTTGTTCGACAGGGACTTTTTAACTCCTGATATTTGTTTTCTCTCAAAAAAGGTCAATTCATTCATTCGGTAAACAGTATGAAGAAACAAGCGATCACTATTAGACATGTCCCCTTTGAGGATTTGGGAAATTTAGGTCATATTCTTGAGCAAAATAACTACGCTGTTAATTATGTCGAGGCAGCTTCTGGTTTAGTCTCTCAAATTGATCCTCTCAATCCCGAACTAATCGTTATTTTAGGAGGTCCGATTGGTGCCTACGATGATGTTGATTACCCTTTTCTTCAGGATGAGCTTACTCTCCTCGAACGACGTTTAAAGGCTGATCGTCCCACATTAGGCATTTGTTTAGGAGCCCAACTTATGGCACGAGCACTTGGAGCTAAGGTCTATCCGGGACAGGAAAAAGAAATTGGTTGGTTTCCCATTCAATTAAGTGAACAAGGAGAAAAGTCTTCTTTAAGTTATATAGCCTCAACTCCTGTACTGCATTGGCATGGAGATACTTTCGATCTTCCTAATGGTGCTATTCATCTTGCTTCTAGTTCCAAATATAAAAACCAAGCGTTTGCGTGGGGAGAATGCGGTTTAGCATTACAGTTTCACCCTGAAGTAACGGCTCAAGGATTGGAGCATTGGTTGATTGGTCATGCCTGTGAGATTAGTACAACCCCTAATCTTGGGGTTAGTCAATTGCGTAAAGATACGGATTGCTACGCTCAAACATTAGAAGCCCACGCTGCTCTATTCTGGCAAGCTTGGCTAAAACGGCTAGAACAGAGGCTAGGCTAATTCTGTGAGAGAAAGGCTTGCCAAGCTTGGTTCGCTGCTTCTGGTTCTGCTGCAATATGTTCTGGGCAGTCAAGCCGGAGGTGGCGATCACCAAAGGGCGCATTGACCAATTGACAATGATGAGGAAGCTCCGAGTTTGGGTAAACATTGGGGCGGAAAAACTTACAGTTAACACACATCCGAGACACAGGTATCTGCCCTTTCTCTTGCAAACTTCGCACCATTTTTATCAGACAACGAAAGAAGATCATTTGTTCTGACTCGGATAGTTCATCTACTGCTGCTAGCAAAAAATCCGGCCAACTGGCTACACTTTCCGCTTCAATCCGTCCAGCCTTAGTAAGAGCAATGGAAATTGCGCGACCATCTTCAGTATCTTTCCCTTTCTTGACGAGTCCTTTTTCTACCAAGGTAACAACAGCATCGCTAGCCGTCGCTGGTTTTACCGCTAACCCCTCTGCAATTTCTGTCAATCTCAAGGAAGAATGTCGAGAGTGCAAAAGAGTTAAGATTTGTCCTTGAGTGGGTGTAAGACCCTTTGGACTGGCATCCTGCCAAGCATGGCTTTTGAGTGCGAGACCAATCTTAAGAAGACCAGTAACCACTTTTTGCTCAACTGGGTCTTTAGCCGTATCGAAGGGATTGGTGATGGGACTGTCCTCTTGAATTTACTTACGCCTGGTTTCTGGATTATAAACAAATTATCCAACACAGTCAAGTCTTGAGTAGATTGATAAATATTTTTTTTACCACTTGACAATACACAGAGACAAGGTTTATTATTTAGGAGTCCTAAATAAAAACAAGACACCCTGCTCTTGTTACACATATCTTGTTTACTGGAGAATTATTATGACTCAAAAAGCAGTTTTTTATCATGCAGGATGCCCCGTTTGTGTCGCCGCCGAAAAACAGTTTGTTACGGCACTCAATCCCTCTGAATATGAAGTTGAAGTAGTTCATCTAGGGTATGACAAATCTCGTCTGGCAGAAGCGGAGGATCTAGGGGTTAAATCAGTCCCTGCTTTAGTGATTGCTAAAACTCCCTTCCATATTAATTTTGGGGCTTCTCTTGATGCTCTGAAATAACCTTTAAATCAAAATAAAAGAGTATCCTGTTTTGGGGTTGTGTCACCTATAATATTATGATTATATAATTAAGGAGATGCCAATCCCAAAAGGAACTCATTAGAACTCTTGCAAATTATAGCGGTTCTCGTACCTGTACGGCACAGTTAGATCTTTGCTGATTAAGCTTTTTAAACTCGAAAATGTACCTTTTATTAATGGGAAACACTATAATTATATGTTATAATAATCGGTTAACTAATTTTACCCCAAAAATTAGTTAATTCGTACGTTAGTTCTGGATGAAAACTTGAAGTTTTACTTCTAACTCAAAACTCTTTAGAGCTGCTTTAATTTGGTTATAAAAACCTCTTTATTTGAGCTGCAGAAACTATCTCAATTTTTATATAGCAGTTTTCATCAGAATGAGGTATGGGCAAGGGGCTTAAACCCTTTGTTGGCAAAACTTGTTGATACCTCAGTAACGTGAAAAGCGCTATAATTGAGAGTAAATTCTCCTTGACTTGATTAATGTTTGGCAACTTTTAAGAAGTAGCTATACCTAACTCACAGTTATAAATAGCCGCCAACAAGTTAACTCTTAAACTATATCTTCGACGACGATTCCGACTACTTAACCTCTTTTACCTGAAAAAAAAATCTTTCTGTTTCTTTTGGGTGCGTTCCAGGGGAGTTTCCGTCACATCCATTACCGTTACGACCGGTATCTCTGCTTGATTTAGTCAAGCTTTTTTTCCTTTTAAACGGAAGTTTCCCGATGGTAAAAGCATTTTTTTCGTCTTATTTACAATTAGAGTCGGCTTCAACACTTTTTACTGATTCTACCATCTTTCTATAGGTTTGTTTATACACACCGAAACGGCGTTTGAAATGTTCATCTGATAAGTTTTGATAATCCATAATTTTGCTAATCAATATAGCAGAAGTATGGATGATTTCCCGAGCTAAGATCACATTTTATTCTTTTTTCCACTTCCATCTAAAAATCGAGAAAAAAGCAAGAAGCTCAATTATACCATAAAAAAATTATGAAAAAGGTCTAATATAAGGGTTTTAGCCTATCCCGAACTCAGGTGTTTTAACTTTTATGCCCAAAAAACAGAAATATCCCCATCTCTTGGGGTCAAAATGGACGGCAAAACAAAAAACATGGGGCTGGCGACATTTTCAAGTGGTCAATCGTCAAAATCGCGGTCAATGGGTTTTTGCCGAATTAGTCGCTTCCTGCGATCCGACTGTCCGCTTCTGGATTAATGCTAAACAGTTGCAAGACGCGAATCTCTGGCAATCCGGTTGGCAAACCCTAACGGAAATGAACCAACCGGACAGCGCCGACGAGATTATTGTTAATTAGGGTTTGCGGCAAAAAGTTTTTCCTGGGGGCAGGGTGTGGGGTGTGGGGTGTGGGGTGTGGGGTTTTACCGGTTTTGAGGTGGCCAATTACCTAATTTTCAGGGAAAAAGTACCTCAATTTTCCCCCTGATCACTCCCATGCCTGGTACTTTTTGATTGACAAAAAGTTTAAAAGTCTTACCAAACAAGGTTTTTAGATTTTTTCAGCAAACCCTATTTAAATTGCCTCTTGCCTCGTCTCAACAAGCAATTTAAATGCGCGGGCAGCTTACAGCTTATTACTGTTCCATAAAAGTCCGCACCGTACCATCAGAACCAAGAACTAGACGCAATTGAGGATTACCAGAGATATCGAGGGGAGACACGAAAGGTTGATTGAGCAGGGGCATATTAGTGCGATCGAGATAGATTTTCGCCGCCTGTCCCAGGGGAATAATCTGTTTTAGGGAACCATCCTGATTTAAGACCAAACGGTACTCTAGAGTATGCTTGAGACTTTCTGGCGGTTGCCAACGGGACTGAAAATATTCTCTGGTTTCTGCCACTTGGGGAATGGTATCTAGTAAGTTCGTCTCTGGGGCTTTAGCGGTACTTGTGGGCGGTTTGGGGTCTAAATTGACATTTTCAGGGTTAATAGGGCTTAGAGGCGGTAAATTGGGCAATTTTGGCGGTGCTGGAGTCGGATTCATCGTGGTGGGGGGAATATTTGCTAGTGCGTTTGTACCCTGAGCGCTGGTGACGGGGGGGGCAGTAATCGGGATGTTCTGATTATTCGGTTCAATTACGATCGCCGTGCCGCCGGGACGCGAACCCGTGACTGGTGGCGGCGGTACAGGGGACGGCGGAATCACTAGGGGGACGCTAGAGGGGCGAACTGGGGCTGGAACGGTTGCCACGGGCGGCGGTGGCGGTAAAGGGGTTTTATTGCCCAAATTTGCCGGTAACTGCGGGTTTGGGGCGGCTGTTCCCGTGGGGGGTAAAGGCAGCGTTGGCAAGGGTTGGGGAATCTTGGCGTTATTGGGATCGCTGGTTAAATCATTGTTGACCACTTCTTGCCGTTGATAAAATGCGATCGCTATTCCCCCGATAGTTATTAGGGCTGAGGCGATTAATCCCGTCCAGATCAGGGCATTTTTTCGAGTTTTCTGGCGAATTAATGGGGGTATTAGGGGGCTTTCATGGTTATATTCCCCTAAAGCATTGGCTAGATCGAATAATTGCGATGTGGTTAATTCAATCTCCTGTTTATCTCGATCGGTTAGCAGGGAACCTAAAAATAATTGATGCTGGAGAAGTCCCTGACAACGGAGAGAGGGTAAGGAGGGAAGATGACTTTCGGGGGAACCACTAGCCACGAAAGAGAGGCTAGAAACGGGACTAGAGAGTAAATTCTGCACATAATTAGCGACAATTTCCCCTAGGAGTTGTAATTGTGTGCGATCGCCTTTGATCGTCACCTGTTTTTCCTCACTCAATCTAGGATCATCAAAGCGCAATTGAAAGTGGGCATCGTTTAAGACATTTTTACCTAGCCAAACCGCTAGAGGCGAACTATTTCCCCAAATTTCTAGGGTACAGGTGGGGGGTGTATATTTGCGAATTAGATTACTCATTTTTGGTTATCGGTGGGAATTATGAATTATGAATTATGAATTATGAATTATGAACTGGGAAGCTTTTTTTCAGTGTTGCCAAAGGCACGGCGTAGCCGTCCAGTAAACAGTAAACAGTGAACTGAAAACTTACATCTGAAAACTTACATCTGAAAACTTACATCTGATAACTGATAACTGATAACTGATAGCCTTTTTACTTTTTACTTGCCAAAAGGGTGTGCCAAAGAAGGAGATGACTGCGGGGGCTGCTGTAGAACAATAAATCGATTAATAATTTCCAAGCTAGGGAAGCAAGGCTAGAATCACTGAGATTATTTTCCGATATTTCTGGGTATTTTAAGCGAAAATTATCGATATAATTGCCTAAAAGCGTGGTTTTGACTGGTTCTTGTCCTTGAGTTCCCACTTGTTCCAAGAGAATTACAGCGCGACGGATTAACTCTTGCTTTTTTTGGGCTAGATGACAGAGGAGGAGAACTAGAGAACGGATGTCCGCTAGGGAAAGTTTTGACTGGGGTTGCCAGTGGTGGGCAACTAGGCGATCGCTTGTATCTGCATCTAAGGCTAATTCTTGGGCTGCTTGGGTGATAGAATCGGAGTCTAAATTAGCTAGAGAGACTAAAGCTGCCAAAATCAGGTTTAAATAGCTATTAATATTCTCTAACTGCTCGTTACTGGGTGAGATAGCTAGGGGTAAATCCTCACCCGTGGAGGACTCGGCAGACTGAGGCATAGTCAAGGACATAGATAATAAGGAATTGCCAGCAGAAAAACTTGGGTTTAGGAAAAAAAATCACTGGTTCTAAAGTGTCATAATAATTTAGATTGTTCTTTTCTTGCACGTCCGCTCACCGATTGCCTCCCACCCAATGAGTTTAGAATCCGCTACCGATGAAGTCATTAAGCAAAATTTAGAACAATTTCTAATTGTTTTGTCCGTTTCCCTGAGTGTGGCCACGGTTTCGAGGATTTTTAGCTGGTTTCGCCAAATTCCTTACACCCTATTGTTAGTGATAGTCGGTTTAGGTTTAGCCTTTATCGATATCCGTCTGGTGAACCTATCCCCCGAACTGATTCTAGAAATTTTTCTGCCCCCTTTGCTATTTGAAGCCGCTTGGAATACGCGCTGGCGAGATCTGAAGGATAATTGGATTCCCGTCAGTCTTTTCGCTATTGTCGGCGTAATTATCTCGATTTTCGGGGTTGGTTTTACCCTAGATGAATTGACCAATTTACCCCTATTTACGGCATTATTAGTGGGTGCGAGCCTTTCTTCTACGGATCCCGTCGCTGTTGTCGCTCTTTTTCGCGAATTAGGGGCCAGTAAAAACCTCACCGTGCTTTTGGAAGGGGAAAGCTTATTTAATGATGGGGTTGCTGTGGTCGCTTTCGCTCTTTTGGTGGAAATTCCCCTCGGTGCTAGTGGTCTATCCTTAGAGACAACCATTAGCCGGATTGCGGCTTTTATCGGTATCGGGGTGGCAGTGGGTTGTTTAGTGGGTTTTGGTATCTCCTATCTGACTCAACGTCTGGATTTACCCCTAGTGGAACAGTCTTTAACTCTTGTGTCCGCCTACGGTGCTTATCTATTAACCGAGGAGTTCGGGGGTTCGGGGGTAATCGGAGTGGTGACTACGGGGATTATTTTAGGTAATTTTGGCTCTAGAATTAGTATGAGTCCCCGTACCCGCCTATTAGTCACGCAATTCTGGGAGTTTCTCGCTTTTTTTGTCAATTCGATCGTTTTTCTCCTCATCGGCGATCAGATCCGTCTCTCCAGTTTAGCCGATAATCTCAATTTAATTTTTATCACGATCGCCGCCGTGGTGGCGGCCCGTTTTCTGGCTACCTTTGCTTTGGCAACTGTTAGTAATGCCTTGATGGAAACTAAAATTAATTGGCGGGAAAAAACGGTTTTATGGTGGGGAGGTTTGCGCGGTTCCGTTTCTATTGCCCTAGCTTTAAGTGTGCCGGTTATTTTTCCCAATCGTCAGGATATCATCGATATCGTCTTCGGAGTTGTTCTCTTTACCCTTTTGGTTCAGGGATTAACTATTCAAACTTTCCTATCGAGATTAGACCTGATCGGTGATCAACCAATTCGAGAAAACTATGCGGAACTTTTAGCCCGACGGGTAGCTTTAAAAAGGGTTTTAGACTATCTTTCTAAGTTAGATAAATCTCCCGATGTTGCCCCAGAATTCTTTAGTTATGAGCAGCATCTCGTCAAAGAAAAATTAAAGACCGTAGAAGCGGAAATTCAATCTCTCAACGATAGTTATCCCCAATTACAGCTATTGACAATGGAACAACTTCGGGAAACCCTCCTAGATATCGAAGCTGATACCTACGCTGAATTTATTCGATCCGGCCGTTTAACTAGCAATTTATCCCCCGTCCTCCAAGAAATTCTCGCTGAAAGTAAAATTAGTGAACAGTAGGACTATGTTGGGGTATATACAATCAATCTCAATTCTCCTAACGATCGACGACTGGGTTTTATGACAAAAACCCCTCCAATTAATGAAGGGGTTTTTGTGGGGTTTTATGGGGGATTTTAGGAGACTTTTGTAGTTTCTTTTTCAGTGGATTGGGAGGGTTTTAGTTTGCGTTTGAGGGTGGAAGCTGCGCCGAGTGTGCCGAGAGCGAGGAGACTGAGGATGGAGGAGGGTTCGGGGACAGGAGTAAAAGCAACTGTGTAGTTTAGATGTGTTGCTGTCTCGAAGTTGGCAGAAAAGGGATTAGAGCTATGTCCTCTAGTCGTGATTAGGCTCAAACTATTGAACAATTCTCCTAGAGTAAGGTTGGTGTCGTTGTTAGCGTCAGCCTTAACACTACCCATTCCATTAGGAGATAAAGATCTAAGCCATTCGGGGAGAAAAATAGAGTCACCTGGGGCGGTACAGTTTTCATCGGCTGTGCCAATAACCAAACCTCTGTTGATATCGGCAGTTCCGTCAATCATCTCGCCCGCGAAGCAGCTATCAAATATCGAGAGAACGCCAACACTTTGAGGGATCATATTGATGATCATAGCGATCTCATCATCTCTTGCACCAATAGGAAAATCATCTACTAAGCCAATTACACCTTCATCTCCATTGTTGCCAGGATTATTTTCATCAATCGGGGCCGCATCTGGAATTCCAGGTGCACCGCCATGACCAGAATAGTGGAAAATAAAAATATCACCGTTCTGGAGCATATTCTTGGCATTAGTCAGTTCGTTGAGAATTTGCGCTCCGTTTAAATTAAAAGAGAGGTTAATAATATCATTAGGTTTTAGAAAATGACGAAGCGCATTACTAGAAACATTTATATCATTTTGAAATTCATCATTGCCTATGCCAAGAAACTTAACTATTGCATTGGCCGGTTGGTAGCCTAATGACAAAACAGTGAAAAATGAAGATATAGTTGCCATTCTCGCCAATTTTTTCATTATAAATTCTTCCTTTAAAGCTTTGACAAGTAAGATCGCCCCCCTCGCAGCTAGGTCAAGCAATAGCCCAACCCAAGACAGGAGGCAGATGACAAAAGGATACACACTCCCCCCCCCCACAACTGTATCAAAAGTTACAATTTAATAAATCTTTATATTCTTCTCCCTAGCTTAGGGATTCACAGGGGAAAGAGTCTCAGGTATTTTCCCCTGTTTTACTGCTTCTCAGGCGACCTATCGCCTTCCGTGAGGGATTGTGGCGCGGTGTGTCAGATTCGGTAATAGGGTTCAAAATTTCGCTAACACGGTTTGGTAAATTGACTCTAGCAACCAGAGATGATCGACGATCGCCAGATTGCAAAGGGCAGAGGTATCGCTAACCACGATCATAGCCAGCCTCGATCGCGCAGATGTTGAACATCCTGCTCAAAGTCTTCTACATCGTAGTGAACACAAATACCGCGATCTGCCAGCAGTTTTTGAAAGTCCATGACTTCCATTCCGGCAATTTTACTGGCGCGACTGAGGGAAATCCGCTCTTGCTGAAACAGCGCAATGGCAATCTCCCGGAGCCAGTCGCCTTGGTTAAAGGTTTCGGCTTGGCTGAGGTTATCCGGTAGGTTCAGGGTAATTTGCATTAAGACATCCTCACGCACTAATACTTATTATTTTCTCTAGCCTGCCATATCTCAGTTAAAGCTTTGGCTCTTCTGGTTTCTGTGTGAAAACGAGGTCTATACTGATAGAATATCCGTCAAAATAGTGCTTAAAGTCTTGCCCGATAAGCATTCCACGATTCCATAAGCAAAAATTATCAGACAAAATCGAGAAGAGCCATTAATTCTGTTGGGGTACTTAGAAAGGAATATCGTCTAAATTTTCCTCCACCGATGTGTCGCTAGGTTGCCAAGCGGAAGGATTAGAAAGTTCATAGGATGCGTCATATTCAAAATCCCCGGTGGAGACAGGTGCGACGGGTTTTTCCACCTCGGTTTTATTCGATTTGTGGGCATTGATTGGTACGACTTTTTCTGGAGTCGGGGCTGCCATTTCACCGCTACTCACGCTACCGTCAAGATGATAGAGATGACTAATGACTAATTCGGCCCGTTTTTCCTTAAAACCTTCGGGACGATCGATCATCTGCATGGAGAGACGACCTTCTAAAATTACCTGATCACCTTCATGATAGTTCTGAGCGACTTCTGAGGCTAAATTTCCCCAAGCTACGGCCCTTAAATTAGTCGGGGTTGCCTCGGCACGATTGGGAGAAAACTCGACTAACATTTGAGCGTAGGGAGTTTGATTATCTTGGGTATAACGTAATTCGGGACGACGGACAATTTTAGCCATTAAAATGCAACTGTTCATGGTCGAAAATCAGTCTGAATTTTTCTAATAGCACCATTGTACTGAATAAGTACAATGATCACCACTGGGGAGGTTGGGGAATTTTATGGGACTCTGGTTAAGAAAAAATCTCTTTAACACTTGGTACAACGTCATCTTAACCCTTGCGGGTCTATTTCTCAGCCTCTGGGGGGGCTTAAGTTTTCTCGATTGGGCGATAAATCAGGCAAAATGGGCTGTAGTGACGGAAAATCTCGGTTTATTCGTAGTCGGTCGTTATCCAGAACAGTCAATATGGCGAATTTGGCTGATTTTAACGATAATTGCGGCTTTATCACTGTTTTCTTGGCAATTAAACCGGGGTCGCTTCCCCAATTGCCCCGCTTTTCTCCAACGCTGGTGGGGATTGCTCTGGTTATTGACTTTACCTTTAATCGCTTGGTTGCTATTGGGGGGATTATTTTTAAAGGCAATTCCCCTCGATGATCTCAGTGGTTTAATCTTAACTTTATTAGTAGCGATCGCCAGTATGATTTTATCTTTCCCCTTGGGAGTATTATTAGCCCTGGGGAGACAGAGTGAATTACCAGCAATTCGTTGGCTATCTATTGGCTATATCGAATTATTGCGCGGTTTACCTTTGTTGGGAATTTTATTCATGGCCCAGGTGATGTTACCCTTAATTTTACCCGCCGGGACGAGACCGGAACGGGTAATCAGAGCGATCGCAGGATTTACCCTTTTTGCAGCAGCCTATCTGGCCGAAAATGTCCGCGGTGGTTTACAAGCGATTCCCAAAGGTCAAGTTGAAGCGGCCAAAGCCTTGGGTTTAAAACCGATTTTCGTTTTATTATTGATCATTCTACCCCAAGCTCTAAAAGCGGTCATTCCCGCTATTGTTGGTCAATTTATCAGTTTATTTAAGGATACTTCCCTACTGGCGATCGTGGGGCTGGTGGACCTCTTGGGTATGGCAGGATCGGTTTTAGCTAATCCGAAATTTATCGGCGATTATCCAGAGGTTTATCTATTTTTGGCGTTTATTTACTGGATTTTCTGTTATTCTATGTCCCTAGCCAGTCGTAGGTTAGAACAGCGTTGATTGGGGTGTGGGGTGTGGGGTGTGGGGTGATGGGGTGATGGGGTGATGGGGAAGTGGGGTGTGGGGTGTGGGGTGTGGGGTGTAGGGTGTGGGGTGTGGGGTGTGGGGTGTGGGAAGCTTTTCAGTGATCAGTAAACAGTAAACAGTAATCAGTGAACTGAAAACTCACATCTGATAACTGATAACTGATAACTGATCACTGATAGATGGCTACCTAGCTTTTTGTCATAAATATTGATATTATTTAACAATGAGCAGCAATTTATGGTAAATATATTTATTTAGGAGAGCGAGAAAATGGCTGGATTCTTTGGCCTGTTTGGCAATAAGACGAAATACGTCGATGAACCGATGGATATGAGCGCACCGGAACCGAAAGAGGCTTTTTACTTGGAACCCGATGACGCTAAAACTCTCGGTGATATCGACTTTATGCGGACACCGATCACGATCCGACGTACTTTCCCGAAAACTGCCTCGAATAAAAAGGGTGGCGAATCGATTAAACAGATTTCTTCTATGGAAGTCAGCAAAGTCACCGATAACGGTATTGTGGCAAAATCGGCTACTTCCGAGGCTAATAGTAAGGCTAACGCTGCTAATGATAACGTTCGTCGCGCTAACGATGACAATATCAATCCTTTCCTGAAAATGGCCCGCGAAATCAAGAAATAGTATAGGGTTTGCTGAATAAATCTAAAAACCTTGTTGGGTAAAACTTTTAGACCTTTTGGCCATCAAAAAGTAATGGATCTGGGAGTGATCGGGGGAAAAATTCCTGGACTTTTTCCCTGAAAATTAGGTAATTGACCCCCTCAAAATCGGTAAAACCCTACACCCCACACCCCACACCCTACACCCTGCCCCCAGGAAAAACTTTTTCAGCAAACCCTAGTATAGTAAGGTGAGCATTGGCCACCCTTGATATCAAACTTTGGTGGGGAAAGCCCACCTTTTTTATGACCATTATTAACGGAAAAACCAAGTTATTAGGCGTAATCGGCGATCCTATCGGCCATACTCTTTCTCCCCCCATGCACAATGCCGCTATCGATGCCTTGGGGCTAAATTATGTCTATCTTCCCCTACCGATCGCCCCGAAAAATTTAGCAACTGCGATCGCTGGCTTGTCCGCCATCGATCTAGAGGGTTTTAGCGTCACGATTCCCCATAAATTAGCCATTATTCCCTTATTATCGCAAATTACCGAGAAAGCAAGGCTAGTGGGCGCAGTTAACACCGTCTGGCGCACGGAAACCGGCTGGCAGGGAACGAATACCGATGTGGATGGCTTTCTCGCACCCTTGAAATCCCTTGACAAAGATTGGAGTCGGGTGAATCCAGTTATTTTAGGCAATGGCGGCGCGGCCCGGGCGGTGGTGGTGGCTTGCGCCCAGTTGGGCTGTGGCGAAATTCATGTGGTAGGACGCAATCAAAAGAAATTAGATCCTTTTAAAGAAAGTTGGGCGAATACCAGCCTCTATGACCTCCTAGAAGTGCATAGCTGGGACGAATTAGAGGGGCTGGTATCCACCACAGAACTCCTGATTAATTCTACCCCGATCGGAATGTCCCCCCAGGGCGAACAATCCCCTGTTGAGTTAGAATTATTAGACCTTTTACCGCCATCGGCGATCGCCTACGATCTAATTTATAATCCCCGGCCGACCAAATTTCTGCGGTTGGCCCGGACTAGAGGGATAAGAATTATTGATGGGTTAGAAATGTTAGTTAATCAGGGAGCGATCGCACTAGAAATCTGGTTAGGTCAACCCGTCCCCGTCTCGGTCATGCGGGAAGCTTTGTTAAAACAATTCTAAATGCTAAAGTTCTATTTCTGGCTTGATTTATGACCCCTTCTAGCTCCTTTTGGAAAACTCTGAATAACTCGATTCTAGTGCGCTATCTATTATTATTTGGCTGTGGCTGGAGTCTAATTATCTTAATTAACTATTTCTACGGGATGATCGCTATTTTTACTGGTTCGGCAGTCCTGGCCGCTCTATTAAATTATCCCGTGGTTTGGTTATCCCGTTATCTACCGAGAGGACTAGCCATTGCTATTACCACCCTAGTAGCTTTTATCCTCCTATTTAGATTAGTCACAGGCATAGGATTAGAAGCGGTTAATCAGGGGAGAGGACTACTATTTAATCTTACCGATGCCCTTAGTCAAAAAGATTTTTTACCCTTTCAAGACTTTCTTGATCGATTAGATTTGAATAAAATGGTGGGAAGCTTACAAACCGGTTTAGCCACGGGTTTATCGCTTGTACAGGGAGTTTTTTCCAGTGTCTTTACGGGCATTTTCGGGGCGGTGATCAGTGTTTATATGCTCATCGACGGTGATAAACTCTGGCGAAGTTTTTTGCAACTTCTCCCCCTAGCATACCGGGAGCGTTTTGCCAAGTCTTTTCGACAAAGTTTTCTGGGATTTATTCGCGGGCAACTGTTATTAATGCTCTTTTTATCCGTGACGAGTTTCTTAAGTTTTTCCCTATTGGGAATCAAATATGGGCTAATTTTAGCGAGCATTCTCGGTGTTATCGATGCTATCCCGGGTATCGGGGCAACCCTGGGCATTTTGCTGGTAACTATCTTGACTTTTACCTCCCAGGGACTAGCAATTGCCGTTAAAGCTTTTATTGTCTGTGTTGTCTTGGTGCAAATTCAAGATAATATTCTTCGCCCTAAAGTTATGGGCAATGCCCTAGAATTAAACCCAGTAATTTTATTTTTATCCCTCTTTATCGGCGAAAGAGTTGCGGGATTATTAGGAATTTTTCTCTCCATTCCTATTGCTGGAATGATTGCGATCTGGATCGGATCGAGTGAAGAAAAACCAATAACAGATTTAGAGGAAAATCAGTTAGGAGAAAGTCAGGAGAATTAAGGGCTGATCCCCAGTCTCTACTATACAATTAGAGAAATTTGTTATCCACAACACTCGATCGCTACCTATGGAAAACCTAGATTTAAAGAAATCCTCGCCCCTCTTATTTATCTCACCGTTTTTTCTCTGGGGAACAGCGATGGTAGCGATGAAGGGTGTTATCCCCCACACCACCCCCCTATTTATGGCGGGAATTCGCCTTGTCCCCGCCGGAATGTTAGTTTTAATAGTAGCTTGGTTTTTAGGTCGTCCTCAGCCCAAAACCCTGCAAGCATGGTTATGGATTGCCCTTTTTGCTCTGATGGATGCCACTCTTTTTCAAGGTTTTCTGGCATTGGGATTAAATCGCACCGGGGCGGGGTTAGGCTCGGTAATTATTGACTCCCAACCTCTAGCGGTGGCTTTAATGTCCAGTTGGCTATTTAAAGAAGTTATCGGTGTCTGGGGATGGTTGGGATTGGGTTTAGGGATTGGGGGAATTAGTTTAATTGGCTTGCCCGATCAATGGTTTTATGACTTTTTTGGACAAAAAGCGGTAAATATTGACTTTAGCTGGCAGGAATTACTAAATAGCGGCGAAATGCTCATGCTTTTGGCTTCCCTATCCATGGCGGTGGGAACAGTGTTAATCCGGTTTGTCTGTCGTCATGCGGATCCCGTCAGCGCCACGGGATGGCACATGATTTTAGGAGGATTGCCGCTATTTTTAGCTTCAGGTTTGAGAGAATCCCATCAATGGCAAAATATCGATTTAAATGGTTGGTTAGCTTTAAGTTATGCCACGATTTTTGGTAGTGCGATCGCCTATGGAATATTCTTTTATTTAGCCGCCAAGGGCAATTTAACCAGTTTAAGTTCTTTAACTTTTTTAACTCCGGTTTTTGCCCTCAGTTTCGGGAATTTATTCCTCGGTGAGATGTTAAGTGTATTGCAATGGGTGGGGGTATCTTTAACCCTTGTTAGTATTTATTTAATCAATCAAAGGGAAAGAATCGCCCCACAAGTGCGGGCAATTTTTGCTAATCTTTCCTCTGCTTCCGTGAAGTAAACATGAGTGTTGGGTGTTGGGTTTTAGGGTTTTGGGGTTTTGAGGGATTAGTTAAAATTTCCCCAT
Organism: Microcystis sp. M049S2; assembly: GCF_020245625.1. Lineage (NCBI taxonomy): Bacteria > Bacillati > Cyanobacteriota > Cyanophyceae > Chroococcales > Microcystaceae > Microcystis > Microcystis sp. M049S2. Next base: position 28,147 of record NZ_JADBUN010000133.1, read on the forward strand.
TTCCCCATTTCCCCATCCCCCTATTTCCCTATCCCCCCATTTCCCTATCCCCCCATTTCCCCATTTTCCTATCCCCAATCTCTGATTTATACCCAAAAGCAACTAACTCAAATTCTGTGCGAATTACCTCGACTCTGGCAAAATTTGCCTCTTGTAATTTATGGTTAAGATTTTGAGAGGTAAAACCAGTTTTATGAGCCATATAGGGCATTCCGGGGACTTCTGTTCCCATGCCGTAAAACATCCATAAAGCCCGCACGGGACCTCCGGGAGAAATATATAAAGGTTCATTTTCCATATCGCCTCTAGCGACAAATTCGGCGGCGGTTTGCATATCGGGAACTACGATCATCAAAAAGCCTTCGGGTTTAAGAATGCGTTTAAATTCCCCTAGGGCGATGGGAACTTCGTAATGATAAATATGTTCTAGATTATGACTAGAAAAAACCGCATCGACGGAGTTATCGGGAACGGCACTTAAATCGGTAATTGTTCCTAAAATATCTGGGTTAACAGCAGTATTGATATCGAGGCGAATTTCTTGCCAATTGCCATCGCGGAATAGTTGGGGTAAGGCTTCGGGATTATAGGGACCACAACCCACATTTAAAACCAGTTTTTTCGGGGATTTTAGCGCTGTTATCCCTGGGGGAGCATTCCAAGCTAATAAACAAATATTTTTCAAACCAAGCAAACCGTGATTAGCTACTTGATCATCTAAAATTATCTGGGCTTGGGGATGGGTTTTAGTAAAATCTTTTATTGCCTGTTGGAGAGCAGGATGCTGACATTTATTGATGATAATTAAAGCGGAATCAGACCAGAAATTTTTGGCGAAAAGTAACGAGATGAAGAGGGATCGATAGTCTTCGGCGGCATCGTAGTAATAAACTCCCAGCTTTTCTTCACTGTTTAATTCTTCCAGATCATCAAAAAAGTTTTCCGTTTCTTGATCGCTTAAAAATATCTGTTCTGATAGTTGAAAATCCTCCAAATCCTCAGATAATATAGTTAGCTTTTCTCCCGATGGATCGTATTTAAAAAAAGCTTCTACGCCATAACCGCAGCGATCGCTATTATCCCAGAAAGCGGCGACTAAACTACCGCGACGAAAACAGCCAATTTGACAGTAAACCTCGTCCGGTTGCAGACAGGCAACGGCTAGATTGAGCAGGGGAAAGAGATTGCGATCAGGATAGGAGGCGGTTTTTTCGCTTAAAAGGGTTAATTGCTCGGAAATAGGCGACATCAAAGGCGATCCCCAATCCTGATACTGTTGGGGCAGTTTTTCTAAGAATTTCTGTAAATCCATGCTCTTGCAAAAGTGACGATCCTCACCCTTAATCATAGATCGTTATCTTCGGGATGAAGTCACTGCCTTAATTGTGGAAGAGTGCTAATCTGATCTATTAGCCCATCAGCACAAGTAGACCAACTTCTGATATGCCCTACAACTGCTTCCAGATCAAATTTTGGGGAGTACGGGGGAGTATTCCCTGTCCAGGTTCGGAAACCGTTCGTTATGGTGGTAATACTTCCTGTGTGGAGATGCAAGTCGGTAGAGAAAGATTAATTTTTGACGGTGGTACAGGGTTACGCATCCTAGGACAGTCTTTGATGGCAGAAAGTCCAGCGAAAGCCCATTTATTTTTCACCCACTCCCATTGGGATCATATTCAAGGTTTTCCTTTTTTTACCCCTGCTTTTATCAGGGGCAATACTTTTAAAATCTACGGGGTTCCCTCCCCCAACGGAGCAACCATCAAGCAAAGATTACACGATCAGATGTTACATCCTAATTTTCCCGTGCCTTTGCAGATTATGCAGGCCGATTTAGAATTTTATGATCTAGAAATGGGCGAAACTCTCCACTATGGCGATGTCAGGGTCGAAAACCGTCCTTTAAACCATCCAGGGGAAGCGGTGGGTTATCGGGTAAATTGGCGGGGTTTATCGGCAGCTTATATTACCGATACCGAACATTTTCCTGATCGCTTTGATGATAACGTTTTGGCTTTAGTCCGGCAAGCGGATGTGATGATTATTGATGCTACCTACACCGATGAGGAATACAACGATCCTAAGTATTCTAAGGTGGGTTGGGGTCATTCCACTTGGCAGCAGGCAGTTAAAATTGCTCAAGCAGCGCAAGTTAAGCAGTTAGTTCTATTTCATCACGATCCCGCCCATAATGACGATTTTCTCGATCGCATTGGGGAACAGGTAAGAAAGATTTTCCCTCAAACTATTCTCGCCCGGGAAGGCCTGTTGATCGAACTGCGACCGGGAGATGATTCAGATAGATGAAGCGTAACCTAAGTCACTGTTCCCCACTATGACTATAACTGCTGTAGATGGTCAACAGCTTATCTCCGTGGGCGGAGATAGGATAGAATGATATAACTTCATCTGGGATTTTCTCCGGTGCTATATTATAAAAATGTCCAATCAATCCTCACCTAACTCCACAGAAATACAAGCAATTTTTGATCAGATCGCTCCCGAATATGACCGCCTTAATCAAGAATTAAGTTTAGGATTACACCGCGTCTGGAAATTAATGACAGTCAAATGGTGTCAACCCAAAAAAGGGGATTTTGCCCTCGATATCTGTTGTGGTAGCGGCGACCTGACTAACCTATTATCAAAACAAGTGGGTAAAACCGGCCAAGTGATCGGACTAGATTTTTCCCCACAACAATTAAAAATCGCCCGTCAACGTTTTAGCGCCACTAATATTAACTGGATGGAAGGGGATGCCCTTAATTTACCCTTTGCCGATTCTAGCTTTGATTGTGCCACTATTGGCTATGGATTACGCAATGTGGTGGATATTGCCCAATGTCTGGGGGAATTATACCGAGTCCTGAAACCGGGTGCTAAAGCGGCGATTCTTGACTTCCATCAACCTACCCAAACCATCGCCAAATTATTCCAAAACTGGTATCTCGATCATATCGTCGTTCCCGCCGCCGAGCGCTACGGCTTAACTGACCAGTACGCTTATATTAGTCCCAGTATCGATCGCTTTCCCCTGGGCCCAGAACAGGTAAAATTAGGCTATCGGTCGGGATTTTCCGGTGCCGTTCACTATCCACTCCTAGCAGGACTGATGGGAGTGTTAGTCTTGAAGAAATAACTTACTCACATTTCCGTTTATTTTTTGCTGCTAAATTGAATCTCCCTACTCTTTGGACATGGATCTTACCGCCGATCGCGGGGGCAATTATTGGCTATTTTACGAACGATGTAGCCATAAAAATGCTATTTCGTCCCTACAAAGCGATTTATATCGGTAAGCGTCCTCTTCCCTTCACCCCGGGGCTAATTCCTCGCAATCAAGATCGATTAGCTGTCCGGGTATCGGATACGATCATGGGTTCCCTGTTAACCCCCGAAGAACTACAAAAACTGGCTAAACGACTCCTCGACACCGAAAGGGTACAGGGGGCGATACTCTGGCTGTTACAATTAGCTTTAAAACAAATAAAAGGCGATCGGCAAGCAAAAACCGCCGAGATTTTGGCGGCGATTCTTCACGATTTATTCGGGGAATCTTTAGCGAGATTACTAAAAGTTTTAGCCCGACGGCAGGACTTTTTAGAAAAACAGATCAATCAAATTTTTGATCGCCTAGTCTTAGAATTTTCTCTCAGTGAACAACAGGCGCGACAATTCTCCGATTGGCTATTAGAAACCGTCCTACCTGCTGATGTTATCCGTCTAGCTTTAATCGATTTTTTAACCGATCGCAATATTCAAGTTATCGATGAAGGATTTCGGGAAAAAACCAGTGGAACCTATTGGGTAGTAGCCAATTTATTCGGTTTACGCAATGCCCTGGCCCGCTTACGCACTTTTTGCCTTGATGAAAAGGATTTAGCTAATACCAGAATCAAAGAATTATTACTATCTTTAGAGATGCGTAATCGTCTGAAAAACTGGTTACAAGGTATCTCTTTGCAAAATTTACCTATCTCCACCGTCAGACAATTGCGTAAAACCACTAGGGATACGGTGCGAATTTATATTCAAGAAAGTGGCGAACAATTTCTGCAAGATTTTGGACAAACGATCGACTGGGATCAAATCGCTAATTTAATTATTAATCGTCTGCAATCTTCGGGGTCAATGACTACATCATTAGGGGTAATTAGTCAAGAGTTAGCGTTAATTTTAGAGCGTTATCTAGAGGAAGATTTAGAGAAATTAGTCGCCCAAATTATCCCGATTCTCAACATCGATCAAGTGATCCGCGATCGGGTAAATGCCACTTCCCCTGCTGATCTGGAAAATGCTATTCAAGGCATTGTTAAACAGGAATTACAGGGAATTGTTAATCTTGGTGGGATTCTCGGTCTTCTAGTCGGACTAATGCAAACAGTTATTTTAATTGCACAGAATCCGGGGTAATAATTAGGGTCTGCTGAAAAAGTTTGTTGGTGGGGGCAGGGTGTGGGGTGTGGGGTGTAGGGTGTGGGGTGTGAATTTTCCCCCTGAAAAAGCCTTAATCTAACAAGGTTTTTAGATTTATTCAGCAAGCCCTAATTAGGTGGGTTAAACTAAGTTAACCCACCGGAATCATCCCGTTTATTGTTAAGGTAAAATCAAAAAACTTCCCTGACAGAAAAGAGTTTGAGCGTCGAGAATAAAAGATTTAATCTCCACATCTTTGCCTAAATCGACGGTAAAAGGTTGCAAATCAATAGATAAATCTGGGGCTAAACCTTGCCATTGTCGGGGACTAATCCCTAAAGTGCGGGCATCTTCTAGGGTAATATCAGCGCTAAAAATTACTTCTGCACCTGTTTCTCTATGGCCGAGAAGAGAGAAATAGCCCTGATTTAGAAGAACATTTTTCCAGTTAAACTGCTGTTGTGAGATAATTTCTCTGGCGTTAACAACTCCGTTATTTTCTAGGGAAAAAATTAGTAAATCGGCAAAAGCATTAACTAAAATAGTCGAGGCGATCGAATTATTTAAATCCTGCTCGTTAATTTCCACTTCACCGCTAACCCGAATAGGTTCCAAAATTTTTAGGGGTTTCCCTCGCAAAACCTGCCCGATATTAAGACGAATATTTTCCCCTCTTAATTGCGCTTTACCTAGATGTAAACCTTGATAAATCGCTTTTCCTACGGCTAAAAATACCCCGGGGATATAACCGCGCAAAATTTGCCGATCATGACCGTGCAGCTGCATTTCTAAATCTTCTATCTGTTCTACTTGTGTTCTTAAGAACAGACGTACTGCCGGCGGCAAAACCTTACTAATAATCTCACTTTGAGTATTGACCCACATAAACGTTATCTCACTCACTCCACAATGTTTCTAATTGTAACAGAGCTAGATCGATCGAACCATGAGGGGCTGCCGTCAGCTATCATACTAAATCCGTTGAGTACAGGCTAGTTATGAGGAGAGGCAAAAGGCAAAAGGCAAAAGGGAATAAATAATCAGTTTTTAACTAGGTAGGCGTTAAAAATTATCAGATGCCCCCCTTATCAAGGGGGGAAGGGGGGATTAAGGGGGGATCGAACCTAAAATTCATTTTTAATTTAATTATAACCAACAACTTAATAACTGGATTTGGTATCATTTATAGCTAAAAACTTCGCTACTTTCTGTTTACTGATTACTGATCACTGACAAGCCCCTAATTCTTAGGTTTTTGAGGCGTTGAGGGAATTAAAACGAGGGGAAAGATAGGCGACTAAAACCCCGAGGGCAAAACCGATTAAATTGCGGAAAAGGGGCAGTAATTCACTGGTGCGAGTAACCACCGGTCCGATGCCAAAAGCAACAAAGAGGATAAACCAGAGGGGAGAGACAATTAAAACCCATTGCCAAGCGAAAACCTGTCCTTCTTTGCGAGGAATACCGGCAAAACCGAAGACTAAACCGCCGACAATTGAGGTAATTAAAGTTAAAATCCACTGTTCCCTCGGTAAACCGGGGACCACCGCACAACCACCCTTAACTAAACAGCCTTTTACCGTGTCCAAGGATTGTACGATCGCATTATTTTCGCCATTTTCCCGGACAAAATACATATTACCGAAACGGGCCTGTAACTCGATCCAAAAAGTGCGGGGTAAAAATTCATAGACGGCATCACCAATACTAAAAGATAGTAAATTACCGCCGCGACCATCGGCCACTAGGAGAATACTTTTATCATCCAATCCCCAGAAATTAATCACTGCCCGGCCGGGGCTGCGGTCATATTGGGTTAAAACTCGCATTTTCCAGCCGGTTTCCCCTTGAAATGTCTCGATATCTCGGATTAATGCCTCTTCCTGTTTTGCGGGTAGATAATTGGCTAAATCAACGATCGGAGTGGCTTGATTGGGCAGTAATTCGGGATTATTCACCGCTAGAGCTTGATTTGGGCAGATAATCCAACCCAGACAGCTAATGACACCAATTACAAGAGCGATCGAGATTCCTCGGCAAAAACGATTGAGCATAGCACTTCTAGACAATGAGAATTTTTTCAGCAAGGGTGTAGGCTAACTTTCAGTTTCTTTACACTTATTTACTTTATCTTAAGGGAATTCTCAACTTTAGTCACCCAGTTAGGGACTTGCGCTTTGATAATGTACCTTTTGGGCGAACGCAGTTCGCCCCTACATTAATGTACCTTTTGGGCGAACGCAGTTCGCCCCTACATTAATGTACCTTTTGGGCGAACGCAGTTCGCCCCTACATTGTGGACAAAATCCGTTACTGTAGGGGCGCAAGGAACCTGCGCTCCGATCGCCCAGGTTTGCTGATCACCCTAAGTAGGGGGAGAGCCTTTGAGAGTCCCCGCAGCTAAGGGACTTGCGCTTTGATAATATGCCATCTGGCCGGCCTGATTCTTCTACAGAGCGATTTTCTGGCTAGGATATTATTCCCACGCAAGTCCCTTATCGGTCATCAGATGCGAGTTTTCAGTTCACTCTCCAGAAACTCAACTCAAGCTGATGAGGTCTCAACCAGTGGCATTAACTGGATCTTTTGCCAAAATGGAGTAAATATAGTAGCGGGGGGATTGTCAATGACAGCACAGGAAGTATTAGAGTTAATTCAACGGGCAAAGGACGAAAGAGCGAGGAAGTTGGATCTGTCCAAAAAAAACTTAACAGAAATTCCCCCCGAAATCCCTCAACTCACCTCCCTGCAAGAACTCCACCTCAGCTTTAACCAAATCAGCGAGATTCCAGAAGCGCTCGCTCAACTCACCTCCCTGCAATACCTCCACCTCAGCATTAACCAAATCAGCGAGATACCAGAAGCGCTCGCTCACCTCACCTCCCTGCAACTCCTCGACCTCAGCAATAACCAAATCAGGGAGATTCCAGAAGCGCTCGTTCACCTCACCTCCCTGCAAGACCTCTACCTCTACAATAACCAAATCAGGGAGATTCCAGAAGCGCTCGTTCACCTCACCTCCCTGCAATACCTCAACCTCAGCAATAACCAAATCAGCGAGATTCCAGAAGCACTCGCTCAACTCACCTCCCTGCAATACCTCCACCTCAGCATTAACCAAATCAGCGAGATACCAGAAGCGCTCGCTCACCTCACCTCCCTGCAAAGCCTCCACCTCAGCAATAACCAAATCAGGGAGATACCAGAAGCGCTCGCTCAACTCACCTCTCTGCAACGCCTCTATCTCGACAATAACCAAATCAGCGAGATTCCAGAAGCGCTCACTCACCTAGTCAACCTGAAGCGATTAGTCCTCGAAAATAACCCGATTACCAACGTTCCCCCGGAAATTATTCGTCAGGGATGGGGTGAAACAATATGGGATGATGGCAACCCGCAGGCGATTTTTAGTTATCTCAAGGATAAAGCTAAACGCCCTCTTAATGAACTTAAAGTTTTATTGGTGGGGGAGGGGGATGTGGGGAAAACTTCCCTGTTAAAGCGGTTACTGCACAATACCTTTAATTCCGGAGAACCCAAGACCCCCGGCATTAATATTGAAAAGTGGCCACTGCCCCAAAAACCCGATATTCGCCTCAATCTCTGGGATTTTGGCGGTCAGAAAGTGATGCAAACCACCCATCAGTTTTTTCTGACTAAACGCAGTCTTTATCTGCTTGTCCTCGACAACCGCAAAAACGAACAGCAAAACCGTCTGGAATACTGGTTAAAACTCATTGAAACCTACGGAGGCAATTCTCCCGTGATTATCGTGGGTAATTGTGCCGATGAAAATCCCCCCCAAGTTAAGATCCGCACCCTCCGGAAAAAATATCCCCAAATCACCAAGCTAATCGCCACTTCCTGTAAAACCGGTGCGGGAATCGAGCAACTTGTGCAAGAAATCGCCTCCCAAATCGATGCTATTCCCCATATCAAAGATTTATTGCCTAATAGTTGGTTTGAGATCAAAACTCAACTAGAAGCGATGCAAAAGAGTTATGACTTTATTTCCTACGAAAAGTATCAGGAAATGTGTCAGACAGCCGAGATTAAAGAGGCCAGCGATCAAAAAAGTTTAGTGCAGTTTCTCCACGATCTCGGTATTGTCCTCAACTACCAAGATGATCCGCGACTGAATGAAACCAATGTCCTGAACCCGGAATGGGTAACTAGCGGTGTTTATGATATTCTCAATAATCACGATTTGATGGTGCAAAAAAAGGGCATTCTTTCACTGCCAGATCTGCAAGATATTCTCAAAAAAACCCAACGTTATCCCGAAAATAAACGCCGATTTTTGATGGATTTGATGGGAAAATTTGAACTCTGTTTTCCCCTTGATGGTTACAGTCCCGATCGCTATCTAATCACCGATCTTCTACCCATCGATGAACCGGATGTGGATATCTACGAAAACGCACCTTTACACTTCCAGTACCGTTATGATATCCTGCCCGGTAGCATTATTTCCCGCTTTATCGTCCGTAATCACCAGATGATCTATAAAACCATGCGTTGGCGTAGTGGTGTGGTTCTGACAATGGATCTTAATAAAGCTTTGGTGCGTGCCGACGAGGAAGATAACTATATCAGCATAAAAGCCCAGGGTTCCCGTGCTAGTGCGCTTTTAGCTATTATTAAGACAGATTTTGACAAAATTCACGATACTATCCCTAATTTAGCCGTACAGGAAAGGTTAGTGATTCGAGAATTGCAAGGGGAAAAACCCACCGGGGTAGAAGTTCCCGTCGATTATCTCCATCTGATAGAACTCGATCGCCAAGGTGTCGTGGAGGCAATTCTCCCCGGTTTGCGCGGCAAATATAATATCCGCGATATCTTAGAAGGGGTGGAATCTAAGACAGAAAGAGCAAGAGATCTCGATATAAGGGAGGAACGTGGCCGCAAAAGCCGAGAAAATCGCCCTATGAGTCCCAAAACGCCAGAAACTCCCAATCTCCTGAAACCTAGTCTCCCTTTGTTGCTGGTTTTCGCTGTGGTTGCTTGTATAGTTGCGGTGATTGCCCATTTTGTGCCAGATTCAAAGCATATTACCAGCGTTTTGACAATTATTGTTATCTTTGCTTTTATTGTCTTTGTGTTATTGCTCTTGACGGGTAAAATCAATCAAACGACCTTTAATCAGCTTTTTGAAGTTTTGTCGCGATTTATCCCTACTTTTAAAGGACAAGAACCAAAAACCAACAACGATGACACCCCCCAAGAAACCCCCGAATCGGAGCAGTAAAGATTTGCTTACCACAAAAAGGTAACTTAGACGAAAAAGTTTACAAATATTTAGGGTTTGCTGAAAAAGTTTGTTGGTGGGGTTAGGAGTTGAGAGTTGGGGTTTTAGGGAGTTGGGGTTTGAGGGTTTTGGGGTATTAGTCGAAATTCTCCTATCTCCCCACTTCCCCATTTCCCCACTTCCCCACTTCCCCACACCCCACACCCCACACCCTACACCCCACTGCCCCATCTCCTTAACTGCGTTTCCAAGTATTCCAAGCGACTTTAAAACCGATCAAGAGGCGACGGCTGCCACGATCGAGCTTGCTAAGACCAGCTTTAGCACTACCGAGACTGCGATCGACTCCTTGGACAACTTGGCGGGTACTTTTGACCCCTTCATCGATATTGTCGGTTAATTCGCTGATTTCCGCCCCTGTTAGGCGAATTGCTTCTAGAGTCGGGGGAAATTCCCGATGGAGGGTATCGAATAATTTTTCGGCACTGCGGGCTGCCCGGGCTAACTCTTGCAGGGCAGGTAAAGCGGCGATGAAAACCGCCGTTAAACTAACGGCGACTAGCAGTAAAGAACATCCTAGCCAGAAAATAGGTTCGGTCATTTAGTAGTGATTCGAGTGTTGATTATCGCCTTGGGGGGATTCTTGCGAGTCGGGGAAAGGATTGTCCGTGGCTAGACTTTGACTAGCTTCGATTCCGGCTGTCACCGCCTCTTTTAATCTCATTAAAGTATCATCCCAATTACGTCGGGCCGATTCCGATAGGCGATCAGCCTGCAATTGCATCGTCGTGGTCAGATCTTCGGCTAATTCAGGCAAAGCCTGGGCGGATTTTCGCAGAATTCGACGGGTTTCTTTTCCAGATCTCGGCGCTACTAATAAACCCGCCGCTACTCCGATCGCACTGCCCACTAAAACCCCGACGAGGAATAAGCCGCCGTTACCGTTATTTTTATCTGCCATAGGATTGCCCTTGTACTTAATTCCCAATTTTACGAGCAATTACACTTCTCTTGTGCAGTTTCTTCGGCAAAATTTTGGACTGTTGCTCTTGGTAAACAAAAACAGAGGCTCTCTTAGGTTTGGTGGGCAAAATGTATTCTAAGATACAGTCCTGCTGGCGAGCGAGTGGAAGGAACCACAAAGACACAAAGGACACAAAGATTGATCGATCATAGAGTAAGTTAAACTTATCACACAGAACCTAGAAGAGCCAAACAGACCTAGAAGGGATAAATTGAGAAAAAACTAGCGATCGGGAAAAACCTGATTTTATTGCTGACTTTGAGCCAATAAGGGAGTGAAAAAGAAGAACCTCTGGGAGTCTTGCCGTGTTTCGACCCCAAAGGTTCCTCTTATGCTGAACTTATACTCCTCACACAATATTTATATTACACACAACCCACTGCTTTTGTCAAGAGGTTTATGACATTTTTTTCCACAGACCTCTGGCCAAATTAATTTCCCAGGGCCGTTAGGCGTTCTTGCCGGGGACAGTTAAGTAGGGTTTGCGGCAAAAAGTTTTTCCTGGGGGCAGGGTGTGGGGTGTGGGGTGTGGGGTGTGGGGTTTTATCGATTTTCAGGACAAAAGTAAAGTTAACTGTGGGGTAAGGAGAACGTATGTTGGGTTGAAGCATGAAACCCAACGCCCGCATGGGTTACGCTACCGCTAACCCATCCTACAAATAATTGTGCCTCCCTACTTATCAGACTAAATCCTGTTTAAAAGCCATGGAAGAGTGGGGAGTGGGAAGTAGGGGGTGTTATCAACTATTGCCTTCAAGCCACGTTTTTAAATCTCGTTCTGGTTTAGCCACATTGAATAAATGTAAACCAAAATCCTCTGAAATATCTTGACAAATTTTCACTCCTCTGATGCTGTTGCCTTTTTCATCTAAAAGGGGCGAAAAAGTCCCAATTCCCAACTGATGGGGAACTACTGCCGTAATTCCGCCACCGACACCGCTTTTTGCTGGTAATCCTACCCGATAGGCCCATTCTCCTGAAGCGTCGTACATTCCACAGGTAAGCATAACACTGATCACATCTTGAACGTAGTGTTCATCGATCGCCCGTATTCCCGTGATTGGGTTGACACCTCCATTAGCTAAGGTGGCAGCCATCAGAGCTAAATCGTGAGCATGGACGAGAATGGCGCATTGTTGACAGTAAAGATCGAGGGTTTCTTCAATTTTATCGCTGACCATGCCAAAATTTAGCATCAGATAAGCCATGGCCCGATTGCGATTGCCGGTGGATTTTTCCGAGAGAAAAACGGGGACATTAATCTCGTGATCCCTGCCGGTATAGCGTTTAAACATTTCTAAAATACGTTTTAGCCTTTCGGTGGCATTCTGTCCGGTGATTAAATCCGTGGTAGCGATCGCACCAGCATTAACCATAGGATTATAGGGACGATTGGTTTTTTCATCGAGAATAATCGAGTTAAAAGCTTCTCCGGTGGGTTCAACACCGACTTTACTATTAACGTATTCTCTTCCGTGATCTTCTAGAGCTAATCCAAAGACAAAAGCTTTAGAAATTGATTGTACTGTAAAGGTTTGCTGACAGTCTCCCACCTCAAAAATCTGACCATCAGTGCTAATTACGGAAATACCAAACCATTCTGGAGCTGCTAGGGCTAATTCCGGAATATAATCGGCGATATGACCCGTCTGTAAATCAGAGTATTTTGCGTGCAGATAGTTAAGATAGTTCCGAAAAGGATAGACTAACTCTTGCTCGGAATTGACGGGACTAATAAAATCTTTTGGGGAAGCCATAGAGGAGTATAGCAGTTATCGTTTAATTGCCACTCTAGAGACGTTAATAAGCACATCTCTAGAGAATTTCTGTAATCCCTAATTAACTTCTCGAACCGCGATAAATGCGATCAGCTTGGGAGGGTTCTAAATAATTATAGCCCGGTTTTTGGGTTGAGGAGCCATTCTTTTTGGCCACAGTATTAACCGCAGGAGTCGCTTTTTTTACCTCCGCGTGAGTCCTGATATAATCCTCAGAAATCTTGAAGGGATGACTATTGGGAAGATGACGACTAGAGGGTAAATTGTCTGCTGCTTCGGGGTGGGTAATTTTACTATGGGGAGCGACAAAATCGTGTAGGATGGGATCGTAGGCTAAAATTTCGCCAGTTTCAATCCGAAAAATCCAACCGTGTAGAGATAATTTACCCTGATGTAATCGGGAACGAATAATTGGATAGCTTTGCAAATTACTTAACTGATTGAGAACATTTTCTGCTACTGTCACCTCGATCAGTTCTTCTCCTTCTAATTCTTTGTAATTATCCTTAACTAAACGTCGAGTAGCTTCTGCTTGCTTTAACCAATCGTAAACTAAAGGCATTTCATCGGCTAGACTCTGCAATTTTAACAAACCTTTCATCGCTCCACAATGGGAGTGACCGCAGATAATCACTTGCTCGATGCCGAGAGCGTTGATAGCATATTCTATAGATGCACCCTCACCACCATTGGTTGCTCCGTAGGGAGGAATTATATTTCCCGCATTACGAATTACGAATAATTCCCCCACCTCCGCTTGGGTAATTAGGTTAGGATCGATCCTGGAATCGGAACAGGTGATAAACAGGATTCTCGGTTTTTGTCCGTGGGAGAGTTGCTCAAATAATTGCCGATGTTCATCAAAATAACCACTCTGGAACTTTTCTAGTCCCTGTAGGAGTTTCTTCATAATAATTTTTCTGGTTTAGTTTGATCGCTATTGAGTCGATCCTTTCAGCATTATCGGGCATGAGATAACAGCAATGCAACCGGCCAGATTAGCGATCGCTATCGGCTGCGAGATCGGTTATATTTTGTTAAGATAAGATACAGACTGTATCTAAGCAAATTTTATTCTATGGAAACTGCAACAATTTTGGGTGTTTCGATCGCTGCCGCTTTGGTAGGGATTACCGCTTTAGCTCTTTATACCGCTTTTGGACCGCCGGCAGCAGAATTAAGCGATCCTTTTGAAGATCACGAAGATTAATTCTTTAATAACCATGTGGCTATCTGCCAAGGAGAAATTTGCTCCATAGGATCGATCGCTCTTTCTAAACCATCGATCGATTCTTTTATTGTTAATTGTAATTGATTTTGCCAATCAATAACAGCGTTTTCTCCCTGACATTCATAAACGCGCATTACCCAACCCCGAGAGGCTGTTTCACTTTGTTTGAAACTCATTAAAATTAAGTTATCGGCCGAGAATTTTAACCATTGTGCCACGGGTGGCAACTGGGTTGATCGAGAAGAATTATTAATAAAAATAACGTTGACAGGTGAGTTTAACTGCCAAGCGTGATGGACAGTTTTCGCCGTTTTCCAGTTACCTTGATGGGGATATATTGCATAGGTAAATTCTTGTTTACCCAGATCTGCCTCGGGATCGGGCCATCGGGGACTTCTCAAGAGAGTTAATCGCAGTTGCTGGTTAGTAGCATCATAGCCATATTTATTATTATTTAAAAGACTTACCCCATAGTTTGCCTCTGTATCGGTTAAATCCGCCCATTTATGGGCGTAAACTTCCCATTTTGGCGATTCTGGTTCGTGGGAACGCTCGATCGCACCACAGGCAATTTCATAGGTGGTAAAATCGCTGTTGAGGGTGAGAGGAAAAGCGGTTTTTACTAAAGTATGTTCCTGTTGCCAATTAACAATAGTTTTAATCTGGAGAATAGGAGCATCTTTTTCTAAGATATAATCTTGACAAAATTGCGAATCACCTAAACTTCTGATCACGCGAATCTGCCAGCGCAAGGGACCACATTCTAAGCATTTGATCGATTTTAATACTGTTTTAGGTAAGGTATATTGTTGATAATTCGGATCGATATTCCAAGCGTCCCAATATTGTCCTTGATCTTTAAATGCCTGTAATTGATTACCAGCAGCTTGTAGGATTTCTCTTTGATTAATTATATCAAATATACTATCTATATCTCCCGTTTCCGAGTTAATAGTAACTTTAAGCAGTCCATTATCTAAAATAAATTGGCAGTTAGTTAAATTTTGCTCAGCTGCTTGCTGATTGGCAACTAACCAAAATAACTTATAACCCACAGAAGGAATATTTTCAGCGAGAAATAATAGCTGATTGTCGTGGGATAATTGCGAAGGACAGAGACAATTATCCCAGTCATAAACTGAACAATTTACAGATTCTATAGCTAAAGAGATAACCTGGGTTCTTTCCCAGTTAAGAGAATTAAAAACTAGAAAAGGTTTTGCTTGGGGATGGGGGAGATTAGGTAAATTAATTTGATTAGCAATTGCCTGTAAAGCTTGATCTAAAATTGCTTCACCTGTGCTGATAACTTGCCGCCATAACTGATTGGCATCCCTAAATACTTCGGGGATCGAAGTACCCGGCAGTATATCATGAAACTGATTTAATAAAACCTTTTTCCAAGCGGATTCTATCTCGACTTTCGGATAGGGAATATCTAGTAAGATATTAGCCAGAGAAGACCATAATTCCCCTTGATGTAAGAGGATTTCACAGTAACGATTATAGGCTTTTTGGTCGGCGTGGGTAGTATAACAACCCCGATGGAATTCTAGATATAATTCATCATCCCAGATAGGGAGATTACTTGTCTCGAGACTGTCCAGATAAGTTGTTGCTTGGCTAAATTTTAACTGGGGGAAAAAAGGAGATGTTTGCCAACGTTGGGCCACTTCTAACATATCACGAGTCGGACCGCCACCATGATCGCCAACACCAGGCAACCAAAAAATCTCTTTTAAGCCGGTTTGCCGTTCCCAATTGAGAGCATGATCGGTCATAATAATTGGATTAGTATCCATAACTCCGGCAACATTGGGAGGAGACATGAGGGAAAGAATTTTACTGCCATCGGGAGATTGCCACCAGAAAAAACCGTGGGGAAATTTAGTCGTATCATTCCAATGTAGTTTCCCGGTTACAAAGTATTTGATGCCAAAGGATTTAAGAATTTGCGGCAATTGGTAGGGAAAACCAAAGGTATCCGGCAGCCAAGCAGTTTCAGTGATTTGTCCAAATTTTTCTTGAAAATATTTTTGTCCATAAAGCAGCTGTCGAAATAGGGATTCCCCAGAAATTAAATTGACTTCTGGTTCTACCCACATCCCGCCTAAAAGTTCCCAGGATTGCCCTTTATATGCCTCTAGAATTGCTTGAAACAGGTCAGGATGATGTTTTTCTATCCAGTCGTAAATTAGGGGACTAGAATGACCAAATATGAGGTCAGGAAAATATTTTCGCAGGTTTAAAACCGAGATAAAAGTGTTTTTTGCCACTTGCCAAGTTTCTGCCAATGGCCACAACCAAGCCATATCTAAATGTGCGTGGCCGAGAAGATGAAAACTGCGTTCTTTGAGAGGTTGAGCGAGGGTTTGTAGGGATTGACGAATTGATTCTAGGGAGCGATTAAATCTATCTTTGTTGGTGACATTATCCCAGTCAATATTATCGAGAGTAGCGGTAAAAGCTGCTAAGTTTTCAGGGTAAAAAGTTTGTAGATAATTATGGAGAATGGTTAATTCATCGGCAACAAAACTGGGATCGATCGCTTGGCTATATTCATAGATTAACTGCGATTTCATCAAACCACCAATATCATGATTGGGACTGACTAAACGGAGAGTAACAAGAATTTCTTGACCAGTAGAGACCGAGTTAGAAAGTAAAATGCGCGTGGAAGAATCAAAGAGATCTCCTGCTTGGATCAATTGATTATTAACATAAATTTTGACATCTTCCGCCCACCAAGTTAAGATTAATCTAAGTTCCATTCCCGCCAAAGGATAACCGGCTAAATGTTCGGGGACAATAATTTTTTGAGTTAGATATTGAATTTGTCTGCCGGCTGGCCAAATAATGTATTGTTTTTCATTAAGGGTGACGGGTTGAATTGGTTTTCCCGCTGCTGTAGCGATCCACCAATTTTTCTGGACATCTGTGCGGGTGAGGTGAGACAGTTTAGCGATGTTGTCGAGAGGAGACATGAGCCAACAAATAAGTTAATTTTGACCATTTTAGGCGATCGATGCCTAATCGGGCTAGGGGATAACTTCTGTTAACGCAATAGTGCTGAAGACTTACTTAGGGTTTGCGGCAAAAAGTTTTTCGGTGGAGGTAGGGTGTGGGGTGTGGGGTGTAGGGTGTAGGGTTTTACCCATTTTCAGGGGGTCAATTACCTAATTTTCAGGGAAAAAGTCCCTAAATTTCCCCCCCGATCCCTCCAATGGCCGGTACTTTTTGATTTCAAAAAAGCCTAAAAATATTATCCAACAAGGTTTTTAGATTTATTCAGCAAGCCCTACTTAATCTCATCCTTCAATGGTTGATTGAGAATGAGAAGCAAAGAGAAAGCCCGTGATGAGGATTGAACTCATGACCTCACCCTTACCAAGGGTGTGCTCTACCACTGAGCTACACGGGCATTGATCGTGGTGGGCCGGGCCGGATTCGAACCAGCGTAGGCGTAGCCAACGGATTTACAGTCCGCCCCCATTAACCACTCGGGCACCGACCCATTAATTCCACGATTAACAATCATAGCACCCTTAGCTAAAACACACAAGGGTTTAGGGAAAAAAATTTTTGAGCCATAAAATAACTCCCGTTAAGCACCATAGATAGCACTTAACGGGAGTTTTCTGAATAATCTTGAAGATTACTTCAAAGCTTCTTCTTCTTGGTGGGTGAGGATCACACAGTCAGAGGTGGGATAGGCGACGCAGGTGAGGACATAACCCGCTTCAATTTGATCGTCACCGAGGAAGGATTGATCGGATTGATCAACGCTACCAGATACAAGTTTACCTGCACAGGTGGAGCAAGCTCCTGCGCGGCAGGAATAAGGTAAGTCTAGTCCTGCTTCTTCGGCTGCATCGAGAATGTACTCATCATCTTTAACCTCAATTGTTTTACTCTCGCCATCGAGTGTTTTTAGGGTGACTTCATAGGTTGGCATCGGTTGTTCCTCTTAATTAAATGCTAGTGAAAGCGGCAGTCTCTACAATTGCCTCTCGCCCGTCCTCAGAGTGAACGATTGGAGCGAGTTTCATTTTTGATACTACGGGAAAATCTCCCCGACTCAGCCTTGCATTAGTAATGACAGTCTTAAATAAACTTAAAATAAAATTTACTTATATATCTAACCCAGAATTTTTGAGGATACTTGCTTGATCTCTAGATAATTTCATTGATCTACAATCTAGCTAAACTAACCACTAATAAGCATTTGGAGCTATAATGTTAATTGTTTTTTTAGCCTTAAGCCGATTTTTGTTAAATATTAATTTAACTTATAGTTAAGATAGATGTCGATGAATTGTCTTTAACCCAGCCAAGAAATTGCTTTTCGGCACTACTGCC